>JAEEQV010000412.1:0-2283 GCA_016285445.1 Bacteroidales bacterium | reverse complement strand
CTCTATGCCCGAAACGCAAAAATTGCAGGCGTACCATTGACTAAGACAGGATTGCTGAACGGGGTCGTGCGGATATTCGTGCCAAAAGAACACAAAATCCTCGCGGGTGTATTTTTTTAATATCGAGGGGTCAAGATATGTCTGTTGCTCAAAAACACGCATATTATTTTCTATAAACTTTCTCCAAAGGCTATCCGGCGAGTAAATATTCGGCAAAATTCGTCCCGAATGTCCGCCCGTCCAATCAAATTCGGGGAACACCTTTTGCAATTCTTCCGACGTTAACACAGGGAAATACTTAGGATTGATGGCAACATCGATTTTCATATCCATATAATAGACCTCGCGCCCCTTGCCCGACCAATCTTCGCCGAGGTACGGGTCGGAAATGAAATGTCCGCTCATACAGATGCCATTGTTCCGCTCCCCGCCGCACTTGACGAGGTAGAAGCTGTCGCCCTTTTTCGCCTTTTCGTGCTCCCAGACACTCCAATTGAAAGGCTCATTGTTCAAATTCCTAATGGCATACCCGAAATCGTCGTACTTAAAACTCGAAATCTCCGGATTCCAAAACAAGATTACAGTATTCATAATAGTAACTTTTTGCAGTGTTTTCGATGCAAATTTAGTAACTTTTTGCAGCATTTGCAAGGGATTTTTAGTAACTTTTTGCAGAAAGTATAGTTCTACAAATATGGAAAAAATGACAAAATTACCCTTATTTTTTATGGAAAAAATGACAAAATCACCCCAAAAAAATATGGAAAAAATGACAAACTGTTGTTTAATAAATTAAAAATCAATATATTTGCAGCACAATAAATTTTGAAGTTATGTTAGAACGTAAATTTTCATATTTCTTGGAGAATTATTTCTCTGCACAGCAAAACAAGATACTACTTGTGAATGGAGCAAGACAGATTGGTAAGTCTTTTATTATCAGGTATGTATGTAGCAAGTTGTTTAAGAATTATATCGAGATTGACCTCAGGGCAGATAGCGAGAAAGATCGTTTGTTTGCCCAAGTAACAGGACTCGATTCTTTCTATATGCAACTTAGTGCCATATTCGGTAATCGTTTGGGGACTAAGAGCAACACGCTTATTTTTCTCGACGAGATACAAGTGTATCCTCAATTGCTCACGTTGCTCAAATTCCTTAATCAAGACCAACGATATACATTTATTGCCAGTGGTTCGCAACTTGGTATTGCATTATCGCAAACCCCATCTGTTCCGTTGGGCAGCGTGATGATAAAACAAATGTATCCTTTGGATATGGAAGAATTTTTTTGGGCAATGGGGGTTGGCAAAGATGTTATCGAATTGGCACGAATGCAGTATAGCAAAGGCGAACCGATAACAGAACCGTTGCACAATCATTTTATGCGTCTGTTCCGATATTATTTGCTTACCGGCGGTTTGCCCGATGCCGTCAACAAGTTTTTGGAAGACAAGAATATACAGATGATGCGCGATATACAAAACGACGTGCATACGCTTTATGGTATTGATGCTTCGCAGTACGACCGTCAGCAAAAACTGAAAATAAGAAGAGTTTACGACTTGATACCTTCAAACCTCGAAAGTCGAAAAAAACGTGTGATTGTCAGCAAGATAGAAAACAAACAAGGCAAACAGTTTTCTGATTATGAAAACGAGTTTGATTATTTGGTACAGTCAGGAATAGCCTTGCAGGTGGATGCAATCAGCAATCCACGTTTCCCATTGTTGCAGTCTGTCAAAAAAAACTTGTTGAAACTATATCTCAACGACGTGGGAATACTCACATCCTTGCTGTACCAATACAATATCAGAGCCATCTTGGACGACGAACTCAGCCTCAACCTTGGAACTGTTTACGAATCAGTTGTAGCACAAGAACTTAACGCTCACGGCTTCCATTTATACTATTACGACAACAAAAAAAGCGGCGAAGTTGATTTCTTAATCGATGACTTTGATTCGTTGTCAGTTGTGCCAATAGAAGTGAAATCGGGCAAAGATTACTATGTTCACAGTGCACTGAATATGTTTGTCAACAACGATGAATACGGCATAAAAAAAGGCATTGTATTTTCAAATGCCCGTGAAACAAAAAACAAGGGCAAAATTTTGTATTTACCTATTTATTACGTTATGTTTATTGAACATAACGTCAACACATTTAAAGAAATGCTTTGAAAACTTTGAATTTTTTTTGCACATTCCCAAACATTTCCATATCTTTGCATTGCACTATTGCAACAAAACATATTGTTAAACAACAAACATTGTATTAAAG
>JAEEQV010000411.1:0-2284 GCA_016285445.1 Bacteroidales bacterium | reverse complement strand
GTTCTTTTGGATAGTGTAAATTGTTTGAAAGAACAAGTAACAAAGTAATGTTTAATAAAAAAATGTTTTCATGAGAAAAATCTTTAAACTCAAAAAATGCTTGTCCATTTTTGTGATTACGCTTTTTTCTGCAGGGTATGTCAATGCTCAGATTGCAGTGTCGGGAAAGGTAGTCGATCAGAACGGAGTACCAGTAATTGGAGGTACGGTTTCTGAGGCAGGAACGACAAATGGTACGTATACAGACGGTAGCGGATCGTGGTCGTTGACTGTGAAAAGTGCTGACGCGGTACTTGAATTCGAGTACCTCGGTTTGGCAACACAAAAAATTAAAGTAGGCTCTAAAAAGTCTTTCAATGTGACGATGACTCCAGATGCCATTGTACTTGACAAAGCAATCGCAATTGGATATGCTTCTGCAAGGAAGGAAGACGCAACGGGTGCAAACAAGAATTTCGGCGGTGACGAAATTTCAAAAGCTCCAGTGTTGGCAATCGACCAGGCGTTGCAAGGAAAGGCGTCGGGTGTGAGTGTGACTTCTAACTCTGGTACACCAGGCTCGGGTATGGATATCGTTATCCGTGGTCGTGGTACTACTGGTGATGCTCGTCCGTTGTACGTCGTTGATGGTATACCTCAAGGATATGAATACCGTGGCGACCCGGGAAATATTGAATCATTAACCATTTTGAAAGATGCTTCTTCGTGTGCTATCTATGGTGCTCGTGGTGCTAACGGTGTTGTGCTTATCACGACAAAAGGTGGTAACTCGGTTGCAGATTATGAATATGTAAACATCAATTTCGATGGTTATCGCGGTGTGCAAAAAGCGTGGAAACAAATCGATGTGCTTTCTGGTGATGAATATGCTGACATTGTTTCAGGTGGTACCAAAACTAATACGGCAGCAGAAGGTTTCGGTGGTGCAAATACAAATTGGCAAGATCAAATATTCCGTACAGCTGTTATTCAAAAATATAGATTGTCGGCTGAAGGTGGTTCTGCAAAAAGTTCATGGAGTATCAATGCCGGCTATCAAGACCAAGATGGTATCGTGAAAAAAACGAACTATAACAGATACGATTTCGGTTTGAAATCAATGTATAAAGTAAACAAACGTTTGGATATTGGTGCTAACTTGGGTTATAGCCAACATACGCAAGATGTTATTAACGAAGGTTCTCAAGCTGAATACACAGTACTTGGTCAGTCTTTGTTGTTTGACCCAACAATATCTGCAGATGCGACTGGTAAAGATAGAAAAGCAAGCTCTTCTTCTGTACAGACCTATGGCAACCCGCTTGTAAGTTTGCAGTATTATGATAACGAAAAGACTGGTTATGGTATAGGTGGTGGCGCATGGTTGAATTACAAGTTAGATTTCTTGCTTGACGGTCTTGAATATAAAACACAATTCAATTATAGCAAGTGGGAAAATGGACAAGAAGTCTATAAACCATATTATTATGTATCAGATGGTCAACAAAACCCAATCCCTTCTCTGCAAAATACTGTACAAGGTGGTAGTGGATGGAATGTTTCGAACATGTTTACATACAAATTTAATATCTATGACAAGGTAGATACAAATAAGGTTAATCATGGGTTCCGTTTCTTGTTAGGTCACGAAGCGTTGTATGAAAAACAAAATGCATATAATACGAAAGTAATTAATATTGGTACTGAAGATTATCAACATTACATTATTTCTGGTGAGGCCGATCCTGACCAACCGGTATGGTCGGAAACATGGCAGGCGCCAAATGAACACTCTATGATTTCGTATATCGGTCGTATGGAGTATTCATTTAAAGACAGATATTTGTTTAACTTCACATTGCGTCGAGATGGTTCGTCACGATTCGGAGCTTCTCATAAATATGGTATGTTCCCATCTTTAGGTTTTGCATGGAAAGTTAATAAAGAAATGTTCTTCCAAAGAAACGAATTCTTGAGAGAAAATGTTAGCTTGTTGAAACTCCGTGGTGGTTGGGGTAAGATTGGAAATGAAAACATTGCAAATTATCAATATGTAACATCTGTTGTACAAGATCCTGAATCAGGATATAACTTTGGTGGAAATGCAGTTACTGGTGCCGTGGCTAAGGGTGTTGCAAATGAAGATTTGCACTGGGAAGAAGCAACTTCGTGGGATATAGGAACGGATATGGCATTCTTTAAAAACAAATTGCAATTCAATTTCGACTATTTCGTGAAGAAGAATGTTGACAACCTTGTTTCTATCGCAGTTCCTTCGGTTGTCGGATGTGATAAAGGTAACAAC
>JAEEQV010000031.1:0-12387 GCA_016285445.1 Bacteroidales bacterium | reverse complement strand
AAACCTTCATAGATACCGAATTCCACCATCTTTGGATCGATCATCACAAATTTAAGTTGCGAGGGATGTTTTTTATACAACAGAGAGGTAATGATTGCATTCACACAAACTGTTTTCCCATATCCCGTGTAGCCTGCAACCAGCAAATGTGGCATTTTTGCAAGGTCGAACATATACATGTCGTTGGCGGTATTTCTTCCCAATGCAACAGGTAATTCCATTTTTGATTCCTTAAATGCTTGAGAATTGATGACAGAATACAGGGAAACCGTTTTTGACGAGGTATCAGAATTATTATCGATTGGGGATGTCGCAAGCAAATCTATGGTTGGTTGCTTAAACTGTGGAAGTTCGGATTTCGGATCGAACGTAGGTTCTTCTTCTGAAACGGATGTCATTGGTTTTTCGTTCTTTATTTTCATATTTTCCATAACTCATTTTTTTATATTTATGCCACAAAGAAAAACACAGGGTATGCCAAATCGGGGCAGAGGTTTGAAAAATTTATGCTGTCTATCATAGTCTTACTTTTATTTATTTTTCGTTTCCCCTTTCATCCAAGCTTCCCCTCTAACATCTTGAAAATGAACCCTTACGTACATTGGTATGTTGTTAATGACATCCACGTATGATGAAAGTGAATTGAGCAGCGCTTTAACGTTCTCAATTTTTGTGCTGGGAAATCTTATTACAAACTTTCTTCTTTTCTGCAATTTGATTTTCAGTGTGTTGTCATTCTCGTAATACACGTATTCATACCCAAGTTCCTTCATTTTTGCTGCTACTAAAATGTGTGTCGTTTTTGCCGCAAGTTTTTCCATTTTCTCTTGCTTGACGTACTCCAATTGGAGTTTCTTGGCTTCCTCTATCCACTTGGGGATGCTACTGTCTATTTGCAAAATCTTTTCTGCGGACATAAAATCCACATACCTCCGTGTTATAAAATTCTTTTTATCATAAATAATAATACTTGGATTAGCTTGAGGGAACAGAAGGTTGCGTAACACAATGCATTCTTTGAATGGTAGGTCCCAATCATTATCTCGTAAAACGAATTGTTTTTCATAGTTATAGCCTTTTTTCTTAAACAAATTAAAGATATCTTCTGTCGCAATCTTTGTCTCCATTGCAATAATATCGTCGATTTTTCCGTTAATATATTTTGACACAATATCTTGATTGTGCCCAGTCATCAAACGTCGTTTTTCAAAATTCGTAATCCTACGTTCGTTTTCCCGACAAATTCTCTGGAATTCCGATTCCCATTCTGGCATGGCATCGTTGATTCTCCTCATGCAATCAATAATATCATATTGATTATCCCATGCGTTCCCAAGCCACGGATTGTAAACCGACTTGATTTCCCCTTCGCACGTTTGAATAGTTTGAACCTTAAAAACGGCATTCGATAAAACAACGAGTCGCAGAATTTTCTTATCATCAAAAAATAATTTTGCATTAGGAAAATGATGAAGAATCGTTATTGTGTTAAATGAATTGTTCCCTTTGCTACGTGGAGCCACAAATTCTTTCTCTTTTTCTCTGAAAAAATCTCTTTTTAATTGCATCAATGTGCTGGTGTGATAGCCACTGTCTAATTTTTGAAATAATTGTTTCGTATCCATATCCTTTTAAAATTCTATCCAACAAACTTTTCCTGTTCTCTTCATCCATTCAGCGTGTTCCTTGTATTCTTGTTCGCTTCGGCACACCCAGAGTACTTTTGTACGCATTTTGAAGTCGATTTGTGGCTCTGGTGCATATCCGTCGGTAAAAACGATGAGCCCGTCGTATTTCCTATGTTCTTTTATATAGTTGAAAACACTTTGAAATTCCGTACCGCCACGGCCGTTAACGTCAACCTTTGTTGGTCGCTTTTTGAATGTGGTCACTTCGCGAAGCCCCACATCGAACTGCACCACATCGATGGTTTCCACACCATATTTGAAAAACCGTGCAATAGTGGAGTAAAACGTCTGCAATGTTTCGTGACTTATTGAGCCGCTTACATCAACAGCCACCAGAATGCTTGATGCAAGTTCGTAAATGCTCCCCATTTGTTGGAATCCGCTTCGTCGATTTGGTCGCATTCGTGTTAGCCGCCGCTTGCTCGACAAAATGCTCGTATGGAACGAGTTCAATACTTTCCTGTAATCCAATTTCACCACAAGCGAAGCAATAATTTGTTCTACCAATTTGCCAGGCAAACTTCCCCACTGTGTGGTTTCACGTATAAGGTTGTTGATTTCCTCCTTTTTCAGTTCGTCTTCTTCCCACAGTTCCGATTGTGCCGACAATTGTGCCTGTATTTCATCGCCTATAGTGGGCAGTTCATCTTGAATAGTTTCTTGCTCATCGTTCGAGTAAGCCTCGATCTCTTGTTTTTCTTCTTCCAAAGTCGTATCATCGCCATCGTTGTCGCTCGGCGAAGAGTCCTCATTATCGTTATCCGTTGTGACTTCTTCGTCAGATTCATCTTCTTCGTCTGATTCCTCTTTGCCGGCATCTTCCTCCTCTGACGGCGGTTCTTGCAACAAAACGTTGAGTTTGTTTACATACCATTCAAAACATTGATTTTTAGGAAGTTGATAATCAGATGCTTTTACAAATTCCAGATGTTGGAACAGATAATGTTGGTCAATCACCATGTTGCTTCCAAGCGTGAGAGCCGCCGGTAAACTACACTCGGGCTGTCGCTCGTAGGGATGTTTCAACAACAGACGAATCATTTCCAACCGAAGCAGATTCTCCACATTGCCCTCGCTACAATTCATTTGCAACAGCACTGTGGGATTATACTCCACCATGCCTTTCCCACATCGCATTGGACACGGCATTTGCAGATTTTCTCTCAAATGCTGCATACAATACACATGAAATAGGGCAGGTTCTGTTAGAAACCACCGCTCAACAATTTTCTTCAGTAATGCTTTCATTCTCAATCGTTTTTGCTTGTTCTGCGATTGCCCTAAACGCATCAATCCTTTTAGTGAATTTTTTATTTTCCTGTAATTGCAGCGGGTCAAATAGTTTCAGCACATCGTAAAACTCCTTTTTATGGTTTGGTTGAAGCAAGTGACTCATTTCGTGATAGATAACGTGTCGCACAAAATCTACTTTTCTCACGTTTTCCAATTTTTTGTTGAGCGAAATATAACCGCCTCCACACCATCCCCACGTCGTCTTCAACTTTTTGATTACCAATTTTGGTTTGGTCAAATGTGGAAAATAAGTAGAAAACACGCTCCAACAATTGTCATATTCTTTTTGTAAATCGTTCATTATTACGCTATTATATGTTCTTAATAAAATTCAAAAGTATATCGTACACTTCGAATGTTTCTGTAACGATGAACGTAACTGCTGCCGGATAGGTGTTTTTCTCGAAAAACGAAGCGAAATGTGCTAATTCCTCGTTTTTGTCATCTTTTTGTAAATCAGCCACATACGATTTAAGATTTGTTGCCATTGTTGATTTTTGTTCTGGCGAATACTCACCAACATCAAGAAAGCGGAAAATGTCGTCGTTTACCAAAGCCATTTCGTGCAATTTGTATTTTTTGAGCGTTGCTTTACATTTTGGATAGTCAAGCAGCACATCTCTTCCTGAAAGAATCTTGTTTGCTTCCAATGAATTGAAAAACATCTGTGTCGCAATTGGCCCGACAATGCCAGCGACCAGTTTTTTATGAATTTCTTGCAAGTCTTCTATGTTTAAAATGCAATCCGAAACCTTTTTCCATGCACGTCGGTCTGGTGTTTTGTCAAGTCCTCTGTCGGGATTGTCAACAACGCCGTCTTCATCAAGATATTTCGGGAAATTTCGTATAAAATTTATGACACGGCTGTCCATTTTCTTCTCCGTTGCCCATTTAAGCCATTCTTGTACCGACGGACGAAAATGAAAAATATTGAATCGCGAAACCAGGGCGGGGTCGAGATCGGTGAGTTGGTATTCCTCTCCGTCGTTCACAGCCGAAACCAACCGACTACCTTCAGGAAGATCTCGTCCTGCAAGTTTTCTGTTCAGAGCCAAGTCCATAATGGTTTGCAGCACTTCAGGACGGGCGCGGTTCAGTTCGTCCAAGAATAGCACCACTGGCTTCCCATCGGTTGGAAACCAGTATGGCGGCATAAATACTGTTTTGTCCGTTTTTTCATCCATACGGGGCAAGCCAATCAAGTCGCCAGGGTCGCTCATTTGTCCAAGAAACAAGGTTATGACCTCAATGCCTTTTTGACGGAAATAATTGGTGAGAATTTCCGATTTTCCTATGCCGTGTTTTCCCACCAACATAAGATTCTGCGTTGCCGGCATTGCCGACAAAATGCTTTGTAATTCTTTACAGTTTATTGCCATGATTCATTTTTTTGACAAAGAAAAGCACAAGGTGTGCCATATCAGGGCAGAGGTTTGAAAAAAGTTTTCTTAAAACCCCACTACCTTTCGTTCCTTGTTTCTTCCGTGATTTTCAATGGAATAGTTAAAGATTTCCGCCAATGTCATTGGCTCAAACGTGCCAGTCAGGCCGTATTGTTTCTGCATTAAGGCAGAGGTTTTTTCGGCAGAAAGTTTTCCAAATTCATATTTGTCAATCAAACGGCCTTTGCGCAACAGGGCTTTGTCAATTTTCCTTACGTCGCTGTTGAACGTACAGATGAATTTGAGATTGAGACTGTCGCCAAGCAAACCGTCTGCCATGTTCAAGATATTTACCAGTCCGGTATTTATGGAATTGTACGACTCTCCACGATCGACAAGCAGTTGCTCGCAATCTTCAATCACAATCACCGCATCTTTCATCTCGTCGCAAATGAACGTAATCATTCGTGGATCGGACAGGCACGAGGCCATGTCCAACGGCAAGTACACAAACTGTTTCTTTGACTGCGAAATCAAGTGTCTGATGAACGACGTTTTGCCCGTTCCCTGTTCTCCGTGAAGAATAACCAGTCCATTTTGGTCGTCTTCTAAGAAACGGGAAATATTCAACGCAATATTCTGAAAATCATCATTGTACAAAGCAGCAATATCAAGTTTTCCCATGTTTTTTATTTCCATGTTCTTTAAATAATAGTGCCTGTCGGTTAAACCGATGCAACCGATTTTTGATTTGGATGATTTTATTCTATTAAAACTCGTGTTGATTGACGTAAGAAACTCTTCACAATAACGCTTGCTTTCTTGGTTCTGAAATTCGTAGAAACAGTAAATAGACATACGATCAAAAACAAGTATGATTTGTTTACTTGTACTTGTAAATAAATGAAAATCAGTGTGTTCTATGCACACATACTCTCCCAATTGAACTTTTTCCAAATCAGTTCCGCCGCAAAGAGTCTCTGCGGCAGAATATTGCACAAATCCATCTTTCCTGGCTGTACTCATAAGAACGCCAAGAAAAACAGGGGAGTCTTTCTTGTCATCAAATTCGTATGAGTATTCAACAACCGACGGCAGTTTGTCAAAAAGAACTGTAAACAAACGTTGGTAATAATACGTTTTCTCGTATCCGTCTGCCACAAAAAGTCTCGTGCCGTTTTCTCTTAAAAAGTTTTTCTCTATCATGTCCATATTCTTTTTTCGACAAAGAAAAAGCAAGGGTGTGCCAAATTAAGGCAGAGGTTTAAGAAAAACAAAAAGCCCGTAAAAAACAAAAACACGATTGTATATCAGCCTCTTACAAATTATTCTTTAAGCTGTCTTTAAAGTAATGTAAATGAGAAATGATGTGAGGATACGCGGAAAATTCAAGATTGAAATCTCTTTTTATGGCTGAAACGTCAAACAAGAGAGGAGTGTCGCTCCAGCCTAAGTCTTCCACAACAACGTTTGACTTTGAAGAGAACAGTTTTACCGCATCGTTTGCAATTTGTTCCCATGTGACAAATTCCTTTGACAGAGCGAAATAGGTCTTTTTGCTTACGTCTTTCTTCACAAGTTCAGCATAAACTTCGGCGATGTCGTCAGCCCAAATAAATTGAGTGCCGTCGTTTTTTACAACGTGTATGTCTTTATTTTCTAATGCCGCTTGAACTATAGATTTAAAGCGTGTGTCGGGTTGGGTGGGAGCGCCTTCCACTACGGGATTGCCGAATGTGTAGCCAGGGCGGATAAAGTTTACTTTCATATTGGTTTCGCCTTCAATGGCAAATAGAAAATCTTCTGAGGCAGCCTTGGTCGCACCATAGTAGGTGCAAGGGTCGTGGCGGCTATTGATAGTCACTAATTTATCGCCAGGTTTGATACAGACGGGGTTAGAAGATGCATATACCGAGTCAACTGAAGCAGTTGATGATGTGTAGATAAATCGTTTCACACCGGCTTTGGCTGCTTCTGTTGCCAGAAAAACAGTTGCGGCAGTGTCGCTCATCAAAACATCGTAGGCTGATGACCCCGTCATACAAAGTGCAATGTGTACAACAGCATCTTTACCCTCAAGTGCTTGCGGAATAGCATTGAAGTCATTGAGGTTGATATTCAGGATTTGTACGTTTCCCACATGTTTCAAAGCCGAGATTTTATCTGGATTTCTGGCAAGAACGGTAACCTCATGACCATCTTGCAGCAAACGCTTCAGCACGTGTGAACCTATAAATCCCGTTCCGCCTGTCAAAAGTATTTTCATTGTAACTTGTATTTTTGTTCAAAAATATTCGTTTTTCTCGTATTCTCAATGAGATTAGAGCCTTTTCGCGGGCAATATTTTTGTTGGGTAACTTGGAATCTTGCCCCGTTAGGGGCAAAAGGTTGGTAGGAAAATGTAACAACATCAATCATCAAGCAAATCGCAGAACATCAATCTTGTCCGTAATTTGCGAGGATTTTGGTGATTTTCAAATATCTTTCACTTTCTGTCTACAGCGACAGAAAGTGAAACGAAAGAACGCCGTCGACCCGCATCTTCGCTAAATTTCTTCTCATTCCGCTAAACTCTCGGGGATGGCTTCCACACACAACCTTCGCCGCCAAGCCGAGAGTTCTTAACGCTACATTCCAAGAAATTTTTAACGCTCATCTGCGAAGTCGAACCATCCTCGTAGAATTATAATCATAAACAACAAAAAACACGATTCCTTTCACCGCACGACCTTCCGTTAATAGGTAATGTTCGACCGTTCTAAGATTTTTCGCATTGCTTTGTAGCGAGGATCTACAGAAATATCTCGCTTCGGGCGTAAATCATACTTACGTTCGGTCTCGTCCGCCATATCTCGAAAACGACGGGCTTCATTACCATATAATGTTGGAATTGCTTTGATTATTGATGCCATAATTGTATCTCTTTTTCTTTTTTGCTGACGCAAAGATACACGAATTTTTGAAAAACATGTGGCAAAAACCAACGTTAATTTTTTCTACGGAACAAATAGGAAACCTCCCCGTTAGGGGCAAATGGTTGGTAGGAAAATGTTATAGATATGATAGCGAGCCGTAGGTTCGCCACATATTCATTGTTGCGTACCTAAAGGCACGCTATATTTCTTCGTTATATTCTCAATGAAAATATGAAGTAGCGGTGCGGAAAATCAATGAGTTTAACCTATCAAGGACAACTTGATAGGTCATGTCAATGATAACACAAGATGGCTCAATTATCATCTGCAGATTATAATTGCTCAATTATGTTAAATACAAGTTCTTTTACCTCTTCCTTTGTCAAATTTTCTCTTTCATATCTCTCCCCATTCCATTTTAAAGAGAACATCCCAGGCAACTTATCAAAAGTATTTTCAACAACTGCGTCTTTTCTACGGAATAAATTTAAGGTATATCTGTCATTGCCGCTATGCCAAAGATCAATAGCCCAACCATTACGTTCACTGTTTTCGTCAATTACAGCGCAGGATCTTTCCTTCCCATAAAACCACACATCGTTAACCGTATGTATGCCTTTTATTTCCAAATATAATCTATATGTTTTTAAATTTGCGTATTCTCTCGCATCGTTTTCTTTTATCAAATTCCATCCTAATTCGTCTCCACCCCATTGAATCTTTTTTTTGTGGCAATATTTGAGTAGTTCTGGTATCTTAACAAACTCATCGAAATCTTTCTCCGAAGGATTGTTCTTTATCATTTGGTTTTGGGCTGCGTAAATATCATCAATATCCATCTCGTCCAAAAATGATTTGAATTTATCAACATTATCGTTTATAAGAGCCTTCCAATCTTCATAATCCCAAGCGAAACTCCAATTTTTGTACCCATAAAATATTCTAGGATAATCTTTTAAATTGCAAGTCAACAAAGCTCTGCGGGTTGTGTCAAGGTCTTCATATTCCAAATTACCATGGAACAATTTATTGAACTTGTCACGATATGTTTTGAATGAATTATAGTCAAAAACATCATCAACGGTTGCCCATTTAAGCATAGGTAGTATTTCTCCACTCCATAACTTATATGCTTCTTCTTTCCAAAAAGCATCTTCTATCTCATTTCTATTAGATGAGTCGCGATAGATTTCCAATTTAAATTTTACCTCATTAGACATAAGAGTCTCTGAAACATTTTCTATTCTTGTTGCTTCGCATATATCATTATTAGGTAAGTTCCTTACAATGTGAATTGCATCAGGAATAACCCTGCCTGGATCATCCTTCATTCTTTTTATCCTTGTATAGTTTTCAAAAAACATTTTTATACGAAGAATATCCCTATGATCGGCATCGGGATTGCGATAAACGTATTCAATCACTGGTAAAATTGTTAATAAATCAATTTGTGTATTCCCTTTTATCGTTGGACACAACCAATCCTTGTTGGAAAATATCGCTCCGTCTCCTTCAAATAAACGCAGAACAGAGTCAAAGTATTTGTTTATATCATAGAAAGGAATGTTTATATCAAATGCAAATATCCCATCTTTTAGAATTTTGCTTTGAAAACCATCTACATGCAATAACATTATCCAACGAAAGAATTCTTTCAATCCATTGTCTGCTGTGTCATTCTTGCCTCTATACTTCCAAAAGAATTGTTCCCATGTTTCCCACTTTTGAGCACATTCGTCTTGTTTTTCTTTTAGTTGTCTACTGATTAGAAGCGGTTTAAGATTTTCTGTAGGTGATAATGGTTCACCAGTTGTATTAATGACAACAAATGTTTCTTCTCCTTTTGTACGGTTCCCCATATCATAATACAAGAAGGATAATTGTTCAGTAATATGTTCGCCAAAAATTTTGCAATCAATATTTTGAATTTTATTTTCAATGATTTTCATTGCAGCAATCATACTTTGAATACTTGGGTCCAAATCGTAATCCTTAAAATACCAAGGTTGAATTTTAATGTCAGAGACGTTCAGATCATTTTTCTCAATAAAGAAGAATCTTGTCAAATCGCTCAAAAAATAGAGAGAACTTTCTCTAATAGAATATTGTAAATATGGTTCCCAATCGTCTTTCTCTTCTTCCTCAGAAATTAAAAAACGTCTAAATTTGTCATAAATTTTCTTGTTGAGCATACCTAACAACAGGAACAATGTGGTGATTCGTTGTTGACCATCACAAAGTTGAATGTGTCCAAGCGGGGCTTCGTAACCATATAGAAGACCTAGATTAAGTTCTTTGCCTTTGTTCTCACTCAAATTTTCAATAAATCTTTCGACAAGATTTTTACCTTCTTTATCATTAGTTGTACCCCAACAATAATCACGTTGCAAATCAGGTATTATAATTTTGTTGTCTTTCGAAAACAAATCTTGCAATTTGTAGGTCTGTCCTGTTTTTAAACTATTGTATTCCATAGTATTTCTTAATTTCGTCAATAAATTTTTCTTTATTTTTCTGAATTGTTGATACCACATATGGTATTTCTTCTGAATTGATTTTTAAACTCCAATTATTATTAGCAAATACCGATATCGTATGAAGCAAATGGCGACTTTTGAATTTTTTTGTTTCGTCTTTTGGGTCAGGTGTAAAATAGATATTCTTTTTCTCTTCTACAGTTTTTGCTCCAAATTTTGAATTCTCATTTCTGTATAGAAGAACCAAATTACCAATGCAATGTTCACTGCCATTTTTTTTGAACAATGCTCTATCGAGCATATCATCTGAGATCTCATTCAATTCAACATCTTCTTTGTTTTCTCCAAATACTCCAACCATATTTTTCCCTGTTTCATCATCTTTGTGATAAACTTTGGATTTTGGGAATATGTGTTCTAAAGATTTCTGATTCCAAATTGAGAAACAGAATGGTCGTTCCAACCTTGTATCTTCTTCTATATTTTGACGCAAGAGTTGCAGAAAGGCATGAGTTTTATCTTCATTGTATAGATTGTCACTTTTTAAAGCGCGTAACATTTCATTTTTTGCTTCTTCTATTTCTTCAATTTTGTGTCTATCAATTACTGTATGAGACAATCCTAAAAAAACAAGTTTGTAGTATTCTTCAATATCTTTTTCTTTTTCACTTGTAAAATACCATTGTACAAAACGTTCTTTGTCATCATTATTGAGTAATGTGAGTATTGCACCAATTTTGTTGTGAAGTTTTTTAGCATCACCAATACTATTGAATACATCTTCAAATTTTTTCTGCAAATGGCGTAAATCGTAGAAAACATTTTTTGCCAACTTTTCGTTGTTGTCCCCGCGCAACAATTTATCTCTAAAAGATTCAAAATATTTACCTTCTTTGTTGATTTTTCCTCCGTTTGACTTGAGATATGTTTTCACAAGAAGACCCATAATATTTTTCTCTGTATGATAGAAATCTTCTACCTCTGGTTGGTTCCACCAATAAAGCCATTTGTCCCATTCCCGTGCATATTTACTTCGTAAAAGATTTTGTTCCCAATGTTCTGCTTCTATTTCTTTGGAACTCTTATTGCTTGCATTCTTTTCAGGTGAAACCAGTCTAAGCATTTCTGCCTTAATAATTTCTTCTGTCTTCATCTCTGCTTTGCTTCCGTTCATCATCGAGAAGACAAGGGTCGCTTTATCTTCAGGAATGGTTATATATAAGAACTTTACATTGTCAAGTATTTTGTTAACATCCCAGTTCTTTTTTTTGTCAAAAATCAATCTGACTGTTTTTTTGAAATAGTAGATGTCTTGAAATTCATCCTCCTCGTCCTCACATATTTTTGTCAATTCATCTTTTGTTTTTTCTTTTAGGCATTTAAGAAAGGTATTTGATTCTGTTCTAATTGGGTAGAATAAGTTGAATTTGTCATTATAGCCCAAACAAGTGAGCAGTATATAAAAAAACGTGGTTCGTTGTTGACCATCAATAAGAATTATTTTATCTTCCTTCTCGGTAACAGTAATGCCTTGCATAAACAATTCCGTATTGTTGTCCAAACTGTTTTGAATGCTTTCCAGTATATATTCAACAGAATTTTTTTCAGTATCTTTATCTGAATCTTTATCTGAACCTCTTGATTTCCCCCAAATATATCCTCGTTGATAACTTGGAATCTCAAAAGTCTTGTTCTTTTCCAAGAACTGTCTTAATGTTATAGTTGCATTTTCACTCATGAGTAATATTTTTTTATTTACTAATTCAATTTTTTACCCTCTCCTCATCCAACTTCTTCCATCATTTGTGGAATAGTACAACCCTTTGCTGGTGTTGGCAAGGAGTTCTCTGCCACCGTCCATCAACGATTGGAATGTGCCGCAGGAACTACCCGTATAACGCGACATCCATGAGCGTCCTTCGTTTGTGGAATAGTAAACTCCTTTCGACGTAATTGCCAGCAATTCTCTGCCGTATGGAAGAAGATCAATGAACGTTCCGCACGACGAACCTGTATAACGCGACATCCACGAACGTCCTCCGTTTGTGGAATATTCAACACCTTTAGAACTAATGCGAATCGTTTCGCCTCCGTAATTAATCATTTGTGGCATAATACTTTCGTTTTTATATTTTTATAATGATTATTCAATTTATCAAAACTACAAAAAAATTTCCCCTTTCGTGTAAAAATTATATTTTTCGTTATTGTATTCGTCTATTTTCTCCAACTTCACCTGGAAGAAGCATATTATTCGTTAATAAATTCGTTCGCGTAGGCAATGATTTCGTCGCATATTTTTCCGTTGAATTGGCGCAATGCGGCATGGAAAGGCAATAGGGGGAATTCGGCAAACATGTCGTCGTTGCAAATTGTTGTAACTTCAAAATAATTCGACTTAAAATTCTCCTCATCTTCCAAAATACTGAGTTTGCTTTGTGCATTGTTTTTCATACCTATAATTTTTCACAAAAGAAAAACCAGGGTATGCCAAAACAGGGCAGAGGATGGGAAAAAGAAAATAAAAACCTTTTCAATGAGATAAAATCTAAGATTTTACCTCCGATATTCCATTGCCCTAATTTATGGGAATTTGATAGTTCTTTGTATTTTGTGTTGCATTTTCCAAAAA
>JAEEQV010000410.1:0-2291 GCA_016285445.1 Bacteroidales bacterium | reverse complement strand
CCTCGACTCATGCCAATTCCTACACTAGTTGATTGACCTTCATTATAGTTCACTCCTTGAGTTTGTGTAACATGCTGGGTTACCTCTGTGTGTATTTCACTTCCAATGTTTTGGAATCTTGAAATCAAATCGGTTATTTCATTGTCTGATAAAGGTTCTGCTATGACAAGCATAGAATAATTCGAGTCAAACCCTTCTGTATCCTGTATTCCAAAAGCCAGTTTGTCCAATGTTTGCAAGACGCCAAACTGGGTATCCTTTCTAAAAGAAGGTATACCAGTCACTGCACCTGCAAACTCACTCATCTCTATTTGATTAAAAATACTATCTCTTTCCTGCTTTTCATCTTTGCCTTTGGGGTCAAGATATTTCAAGTCAACCCCTGGCATGGAACTATAAAAAGAACTGATACAGTTCTCTGCACTTTGTTTTGCAGAATGACTTTGAATCCCTATATATAATCGGGTTTCTCCATTTTGCCTTTTTATTAAGAAAAGAACTTTTTCGCCCCAAGAATGTAATGAGGATAGAACTGCTTGCCAGCGAGACAACAAATCGTAATCATCAATCCTTGCAGGAGAAACAGGAAGACGATTTATCCGAATCCATGATATTTGCGTATTAGGAATAATGGGAACATTAACAAAATGCTTCCGTAAAGACACATCATCCAGGTATGACCTATCTAACATGTAATCCATTATTGGATTTGCCAACTCGGTAGGTACTTCGAATATTGGTGCCAAACCTTTCTTTAACCTAGCCAAATTGGCATCAATATTATCCTTGTCGAATTTACCTAATAATCGTTTGATAACAGTATTCATGACTTTTTCAATTTTAAGGGTTCGTTCGCAATTATTTTATCCATTTTCGCTACAAAATCAGCCAACAATTTTCCTAAATTGCTGTTTTTTTTGAATTCCCAAGCCTCAGAAATCTTGTCTGTTTTCCCATCCTTGTTTACAATGTGATACTGTATCACTTTTCCGCAATAGTCTAATTGATTATTAGAATCAATAGACACTTGTATTTGGCATTTGTATTCCCACCAATCAACAATTAGCAACAAGCATAGCGTAATAGTTGTAACAAAAATTTTTAGCCATAACGGATCTTTTTCCAATTTAACCTTTGTACAATCTGTTTTTGCATTTGCTAAAGTTTCGCCAGAATACGCATATATATATATATCTGGATCTGTATTGACTAAACGATGTTTCTTTTTCATTGAAAATTTAAATTCCTTACAGAGAGGAATGACATCTCCTATCTCAACAACCTGATACTTGGGGCTTTCTGCGTCATTTACAGAAAACTTCACCCATACATTGTTGCATGACAAAGTTGTAACATCTATTAAAGAATCTTGCAAACAAAGTCCGTTGGCAACTGTTTCTTGCGGATTGGCTTCCCTAATGATTCTTAATTTGGGATTTTCCTTTATTTTTTTAAAATTCAGTGCAGGTATTATTTCTCCTTTTTCATTTTTATAATCTTTTCCGATATAGCCATTCACTCCAATTCCTAAAAAAAGATCTTCCACGCAATACCATAATGAATGACCTCCTGTCAATAAGATTAAATCAATATCTTCTGCCCCAACATTACATTTCTCCTTATACTTCATGACAGCACCACGTATAATACTATAAAGTGCCTCCCAGTGTGAAGACGTCAACGTCTCAAAAGAATTGCGATTTATTTTATAAGCCTTTATTTTTTCTTTAATAGTGATATTACCACCATCTTTCCCAATAATATAATTAGGCGCAGAAAGAACATCTTCATCTTTTAAAGAATCAGACACAAGGTCCTCTTTCCACTTCTTGGCTGCAAATGCAGGAAACAATTGGGAATCCAAAGACAAACCGCATTTATCCAACACATCTTTTGCTAGCAAGTCATCGATTTCTCTTCCCCCACAAGTATTAGGGTTGCTTATATTGGGATAGGAAAGAGTTTTGTCACATTTGACATGACCGCCTTCGTTGATAGTCAATTGGAAAATGGTTACATCACTTGTTCCTGCTCCCAAATCTGCCATTAGCACATTTAAAACTTTATCAGTCGCAATTATTTTTTTTTGTAATAATTCCTTTCTGTGTTTTTTTATTGAAAAAATAGAAGCCGCAATTGGTTCGCTAATATCATTTACATTGTCACCAAATCCCACTTGTTTTACAGTCTCTTTCATATATGTTCGCAGGGATTCTGGCCATTTGGCAGGGCAACTTATAAGCACTTGTGTTTCATCATGTTCTGGGAATGAGTATTCACAATTCGAATAC
>JAEEQV010000409.1:0-2292 GCA_016285445.1 Bacteroidales bacterium | reverse complement strand
CGGACTTCTCAAGCGGGGCGTGGGCGTTCGCCTGATTCACGCAAAAGAGCCAGGACCGAATTTCCGTGAAGATTTCGACAAATATCCTATTCTTGCCACTGACTTGGAACGGGTGTTGTGTCCGCGGGTGCATTTCAAGATGATAATCTTCGATTTGGAAATGGCATACATTGGCTCTGCAAATCTTACCGGAGCGGGAATCGGTATGAAAAGCGCACTCCGTCGGAACTTTGAGGCGGGCATCCTCACTAATGATCCGCAACTCGTGGAATCAGCCATCAACCAATTCGACACTCTTTGGATTGGAACACATTGTGCGAAATGTGGCCGTAAGGATTTTTGCGGCGATAGAATCAAGTAAAAAGTTTGTTGAACTATAGGTTTTCTTTGTAATAGAAAAAACTTTTTTTCTGTCTCTTATTTTGCAAAACTACAACGATTGGTTCCGAATAGGATTGCAATACCGCGTTGCTGTTGGTGCTGACCACAAATTGTCGGAGTAATTTTCCTTGTAAATTATAGACTGAAACCAATGAACCTTGCTGCCAAAGCGGTTGTGAGGTAATGTCTTGTATGGATGTTGGTGTTTGTATGAGCGTAATTACGATGTTTTTTATTGGTGCGTCAATCAAAAATCGAGTTGCATCGTCTTGCGATGTCTTGTTTCCTGCCCACGTATTACAATACAATATTGACGGTGATTTTGCCAAAATTGTTGCCGTGCATGGTTTTGTCAAAAACGAGAACGTCCCGTTTTCATCGGTCAGACAGGAATCTACGGGAAGTTCTTTCGATTCTTCAAACAGATAGGCGTAACAGTTCTCAATTGGTTTTGATGCAGAAACAACTTTGCCCGTAACGTGATACTTTGGCCCGTCGTAATCGGGATAGCCGTATAGTGTACCGATAGCCGACAATCTTGTCGCGGCATATCGGTCAACTCTGTCACCAAATCCCAGTTGGCCGTCGGCATTTCTGCCACATACGAAGAATTGCACTTCTTGATTGAAATCGTTGAACGTGGCAACATACGAAACTCCACAACCGGCATTGATTTTTTCGGCATTTTGCAATCGTTCTGACGTTGAGGTTTTCATATAAACGGGTGCGTAGGCCTGTTTTGTTTGTGAGTTGTTCCCTAACTGACCGCCACTTGTTTGATAGAGATTTGGGAAACGGTTGTCGCCCCACGAAACCACATATTTTTTCCCTTTTTCTATCGTGATTGCCAAAGCGTGCGAAAATCCTGCGGAAATGGCATACACATTTTCTAAGTAATTGTTGGGCGTTTCACCTCCAATCACTCGTTCTGCATAGTTTAATGTCTTGTAGTGGATGCCACTCTGGTCGTTGTGCGTGCCTTTGTATGCTCCTGTGCCATAGACATATCCGTTGTTTTGAAGCAATAAGCCGAAGAAAAGTCCTGCGTCAATTGATTGTATGTCGGAAAGGGGTGTTCCCGATTTGTCAACTACGGGAACGGGATATTCGTGTATTTCGGAGTCGCCACAGCCGAGTTGGTCGGCTTGATTGTCGCCCCATGCCAACGCTTCGCCATTGTTTGTGAGGGCGAATCCGTGGTTTCCCCCTGCTGAAATCATGGCAATGTTCGACAAGCGTTCCGTAGCGTTGATCTTGACATAGACGGGGGTTGTTTCCGAAATGGTTTCCCCGTTTCCCAACTGACCATAATAATTGTTTCCCCATGCGACGACTTCGCCTGTTTCCAGCAAAGCATACGCATGTGTTTGGCCTACAGAAATGGCGGTAACGTGTTCCAAAAATTTGGTTCCTGTTTCGCCACCCAGAACGGTGTCGGGCGAGAATGCCTCGCAAATGCCCGGACACGAGGCGCCAATACCAAGCTCGCCATAGAAATTATGTCCCCACGAAAGAACGTATCCGTCGGATGTGAGAGCACAACAAAAACTGCCCAAACCTGCGTCAACAGATATGATGTTCGACACATTGGGAATTTTACAAGGACGAATAAAGGAAATGTCGTCGTTGGTGCGTGCCAGTTGCCCGTATGAATTGTCGCCCCACGATTGAATTGTTTGTGTGTTACACAAATACATGGAATATCCGTAACCACCCGAAAATACATATTGTTGGGCAATACACGAGGTCGAAAAGACGAGCAACAGCACTATGATTTTAAAACAACGCATACGGAATCGTGTAACAGAAACCCCATTCAAATCCGACGGAACTCAACAATCCTTGCATATTCGCTTTGGAATGTTTTAGAATTGAAGGTGTGATTGTGTAAAACGGATGT
This sequence comes from Bacteroidales bacterium, assembly GCA_016285445.1. GTDB lineage: Bacteria > Bacteroidota > Bacteroidia > Bacteroidales > UBA1715 > UBA1715. Next base: position 11 of record JAEEQV010000409.1, on the reverse strand, counting down.
AATGTTATAGA
>JAEEQV010000408.1:0-2303 GCA_016285445.1 Bacteroidales bacterium | reverse complement strand
ACAGCGAGGAACATAAGTGTAAAAGTATGGGTGACCATTCAACGTGTCATAGACAATTTTGCTAGCACTGATTAGCGTATGGTTGCCGGATGGAATTGAATTATCAGAAGATGACGGATTTCCATCGCTGCAAGCGATAATTACCAGAGATGCAAAAAGAAATGATAATGTTTTTTTCATAAATAAACTCCTGTTTTGACCAAGCCATTATTGCTTTAAATTGAATTGCTTGATGCATTGAAGAAATTCTTCATTATTGTTGACGTTTCTTTGTAGTTGCTTTTCTATTTTACCTGTTATATCACAATAATCGTCATAAGTAACAGATGTTTCTACGGATGAAGCTTCACAAACTTCTTTAGATATACTTCTACTATTTTTGGTTTTCTTTTGACAAATTATCCCATTATAATTTATGGTTAAATCACGCTCAACTGTTATTGAATAATTCATGGTATTTTCTTGGTATTTTATGTTAAACACCATGTCATCAATGGATACGATAACTTCGTCAAAAGCAATGGATGTTATCCAAAAATTATCCAAGAGCATAACGGTGTCAGGGATGGATTCGTAAGTTCTTTTTTGTGAATTGTAATGACTGTATTTCCCGTTGTGTTTTCCAATATTTCCAAAATAGTCATGGCATGAATTCCCTAAGTCATTTCTCTCCTCAAAAAGACTGTAAAATAATCCGCAAAAATAATTTGTATAATACAAAGGTCTAGCTTCGTAATCGTATGTGTACTTTTCTGTTGTTCCAGTAGGGGTTATTGTCATTTCGATACTAGCAGGTTCTTCGTTTTCAATATAAGCGCCTTCGTAGATACGTCCGACGTAATGCCATGTACCAAATAATGATTTGGATGAACCTGTGAAAACACTGGCCTCTTTAATTTTTTCTATGTCCGTGCATTCATCGTCATAATAATCGCATTCGTAAAGAGTGTCGTTGGATAGCTTGTAGCTAAATCCGTGCCAATTTAATGTGTCTATGTTTACAATACCTTGATACTTGTCTGTTATCCATGAAAATGAATTTGTTGATTCGTTTAAAATGCAATAATGATCAAGATGATAGTATTTTAAATGGACTGTATCGATGAATGAATATTCTCGAGTCTCTGTCCAGCTAAATCTTTGTAGATTGTCTTTGTTACTGCCTGATGACCCATTATTTCCAAAAGCATCTGTGGAATTGTCTTCGCTGCAAGCGATAGTTAACATGGTCGCGGCGATAAATGCTAAAATCTTTTTCATGATGAATCCTTTATTGTAAATAAAGTTGCAAAATAATTAGTCGTTAGAATTAACGATGTACTGGTTCAACAATTGCTTCGTTTCTTCGGTCGGGAGTCCTTTTGTGCATTCGTAGTATTCGTCATCGTTGTCGATACCGAATGATTCTACTGGGCCTTCTTCATAGTAGTATCTTTCTTCGCTTTTGTCTCGATCGCTCAGCAAAAATTCTGCACTTTCTTCTTTGCACATTTTCTCTGTAATGAACCCTGCTCGTTGCGTGCGAGTGCATGTTTTTCCATTGCTGGACATTTTTGTGATGTAGTTCATTCCCGTTGAGTCAAATTTGAACGTAAAGGTCTGTTCAAACATTTGATTGCCAATCGAAAAAGATCTTTTGAAATCTTGTGTAGGATATTTTTTTATAATTTGTTCGTTGTCTAGCTGGTATTGATTTCCTATATTGAATCCAAGCTCTTTGTTTAGAATCACTTCCAAATTTATTTCATTAATCACCAAATTGTTGGCATCGACAATGGTTGTGTTATAAACAGTATCTTTGGTAATTGTCAAAGTTCTTGCAATGCCGCTCATATTTCCGATGTATTTAGTGCATTTAATATTGGATTCTCCGAGCTTTCTTTCGCAACCCGTAACATTCCACACTCCATAAATACCATCGTGGTTATTGCTTAAAGCCAATGTTTCGACATTATAGTATGCATCAAGAAATGTCTGTTCGTCATCGTTGTCGGATGATTGTTTTTGCACTGGACCCATCCACAACGAATCGCCCACAATTCTAAATGAACCGGGATCCAATGATTCCATGTTTTCTTCCCATGAGAAAGTTTTGGAGTCGGGATGGTAATTGCAAGAGTATGTCCCTTGATAGGCGATGCCCGTCGCTTCGTCGTACCTGAACGGGATAGCAATCGTGTAACCTTCGCCGAAATCGTTTGCGTTGAGTGAACCTGTTGCAGATGTTGAATTGTCTTCGCCGCATGCGGCGAGCATGAACGAGCCAAATAAAACTGCGTAAGCCTTTTTCATATTCAATACCC
>JAEEQV010000407.1:0-2307 GCA_016285445.1 Bacteroidales bacterium | reverse complement strand
TTGCCATTGTTATGATTTCTTAAAAATCTTTTTGTACCAAGGAACTTTCACCGTGTCTTCGTCGCTGTAATAACCGTGATTTTGCGTCTTGTCGCGATATGTTCCGTAGCCGTATCCATATCCGTAACCATATCCGTAACCGTAACCAGCATCAAGATTAACGTCGTTCAACAAGATAGACAAGTTGTTGATTTGTTGTTCTTTAGCCAAGGAGTTAGCCAATGTGATAGATTCCTTATTGGTATAATTCTGACGCATTACGAAAATGTTGCAATGAGCAAATTTTGCAATTGCGATAGTGTCGGCTACAAGTCCGATAGGAGGTGTATCGAGTATGATATAGTCGTAACCTCTTTGCTTGCAGTTATTTATGAAATCGTTGAATTCAGGGCTTTCAATCAATTCGGCAGGATTTGGCGGAATTGGACCCGCAACAATCACGTCAAGATTTTGAATGTCGCTGTGAACGATGATGTCATCCAGAGAATCACGACCAATCAAGTGGGTCGTAACACCAATGTTGTTTGACATATTCAACATTTCAGCCAGACGAGGTTTTCGTAAGTCAAGACCGATAATAAGCACTTTTTTGTTGATGAGTGAAAGAATTGCCGCCAAGTTCAAGGCACAGAACGATTTACCTTCACCCGAAATTGTCGAGGTGAGGGCAATGATATTGGTTTCGTCGCCATGTTTTAAGAAATAAGCCAAATTCGAACGAATTGCACGGAACGATTCCGCAATCGAAGATTTTGGTTTTGTCTTTACCGGAACTTTGTCGGAATGTTTATTGTGAAGAATCGTTCCGATGATAGGTAACGATGACTTGCTTTCTATGTCGGTCTTGTCCTTTATCGTATAGTCAAAGTAGTTTAACAATATTATGATGGCACAAGGAATAAAGATTCCCAAGAAAATCGCAACAAGAAGCAATATTTTAAGTCGAGGGAACGATTGTTGTGCGTTTTCGGCACGGGCAGGGTCAATTATTTTTATGTCGGAAACGTTACCAGCTTTTGTTAACCCGATTTCAGCGCGTTTTTGTAGCAAAAAGCTAAATACGGTGTTGTTAACATCAAATTGGCGTTGTATGCTGATTAATTCACGTTCTGTACTTGGTAGTTGTTGAATTTCAGTATCTGTTTTTTCAATTTCTTTTTTTATCTCATTCAATTCCAATTTTGTTGATTCTATCAAACTATTCACGTTGTCAACTAATGACGTGATAGTTTGTTCAATCTTCATATTAACTATTTGTAAATTTGGGTTGTCGGGAGTGGCACTATATGTTAGGACTTGTTTTTCTGTGTATAATGCATTCAATTGGGTAATCAAAGACTTGAGTAATGGGTCGTCAATACCTGTAATTGACGGCATTTTTATATCTTGCATATCATCGTTCTTAATTGAACGTAATATGTAGTTATAGTATTTAAGATTTATTTCTTGTTTTGATTTGGTTTTTTCCTGTTCTTCCAGTTTCTTGTACAAAAGAGTACCTTCATCACTTAAGTTTACAATTTTGTTATTAGAACGGAATTTTTCAAGATTAGATTCTGCAAACATCAAAGAATCTGAGATTTGAGTCAGTTGGTCATTTATAAAAGATTCAGATTTTTGTGATGTCTCATTTTTGTCTTCCAAATCTTGTTCTATACAAACGTCAATGAGACCATTTAAGAAATCTGTCGCTTTTTCAGGTACGTTATCTTTTATCGAAAGATTTACAATAGTTCCTTTTTTTGAACTTGCCTCGACAACAAGATTTTTCTGATAAATTTTTGTTAGTTCGTTGTAGTTGTTGATGAGAAAACGAAACGCCAAGCGATTATCCTTAAATTTATCCATATCGAAATCGTCGGCCTTGCGAATAGTGAATTTGTATATAGAGTCACAATACTGTTCGCCCCATACCATTACTTGTGAAATGGTACATGTGTCACGTTCAATCGTTAATCGGTATTCGTCATCAGAAATGATTTTTACATCAATAAATTCTGGAGTGTATTGATTTTTATCATTATAATCTCGATATGAGGTGTCCAAGTCAACCCAGAATGGCGACGATTTGTAAATCTCCACATCGTGGACACGTCCGTGGTTGAAATAGGAGATTTGAAAATTTTGTTTTTCAAGAGATTTTCGAATCAATGAATAAGATTGCAAGATACCGATTTGATTGTCGATGTTTGCCTTTCCCGAAGTGCTTGCGCCAAATTCCTTTAACAGTGAAGTCATTCCACCGAGCGCGTCTTCTTTTTCTACAATAATAATTGACGATGAGGCTTCAAAAACTTTTGTAGCATA
>JAEEQV010000406.1:0-2308 GCA_016285445.1 Bacteroidales bacterium | reverse complement strand
CGTGCCGGATTTGTCACCCGATTGTATGTGCAAGGTTTGAATTTAGACGATTTGGCAAATTTCGTCCTTGATTCTGCCTGTTTCCGAATTTCAAAATCACACAAATATGTGTATGGCGACACCAATACGGATCAAACGTTCTCACTCTACGAAGTTACGCAAGATGTTACCGTAGAAGACTGTAAAAATTATTGTCAGGCAAAGACAACGCCTGCTTGCTTGTCATCGTTGAATCTCTTGATGGATATAGATTTCAAGAAACATGCCGATTCCGACACGTCGTATCTTTATAAATTGTCGGATGATGTTGTAAATGCGATCTTTGCAAAGATCTCGGCATGCTACGATGCATCGCAGTCTCCACAACATTTTGATTCTCTGTTTATCAAACAATTCAAAGGCGTTTATTTGACAACGAAAGATGATGCGTTCAACGATGCAAAATCAGTCATTGTACATTGCATTCCCGAATTGAAATTTTATTTTCATAGCAAGAGTGACGCAACTATTACGCAATCGTTAGTATTTGCTCCATCGCCACAAGCGTATGACAAACCTTTGTCGTCGGATCCAAGTCAGATTTATTTGCAAGCTATCAACGTGTTTGAACACGAATATCCGACCACAATCTCGTCAAATCTTAATACTGAGACGAGCGAAACATACGTGCAAGGTTTTAACGGTTTGAAGACGAATGTGCATTTTTCTGGTCTGGAATCGTGGAGAGACAATATGCAACTGAACAGTTCCGACCCGTTGTTAATCAATATTGCACGGCTTTCAATCCCTTTGAAGGAAGCACGGAACGCATATCTCCCGCTTAACTTACGCATTTATGACGATTCTCGAAAACTGATTTATTCAACAATGTCGGCTACAAAAGATAGTACGTGCTATTTGTTTGATATTCAATATTTCATGCAATATCTCTATGACCATTCTGCTACGGCAGACGATTATTCCTATGAAATTTGCATTCCCGAAAACAATATCTATGGCAATGCCTTTGTTTTAGACGGGACGGCCTCGAATAAGCTGAAGCTGACGATTACCTACACAAAATAACTCATTGGTTATGAATGTAATACAAGAGTTTAGTACGGCACTGTCGCTACATGGGAAAGCATTTTCCTTCATCAGGAAAAACGGACTTTCGTGGACATTTCTCATTCCTGTCGCCTTGTTTCTCATTCTATTGACCGTAGGATTGTACTCCATTGGCGAGCTGACGGATTACTTGACTATGAAAATCTTATATAATTATGTATATGACGGTTTCGTAAGCTCCCTATTGTTGATTCTGTTCAGGATACTTTTTTTCATAGTAGTGGGAATGTGGGGTGGATACATTATAGTAATCGTAATGTCGCCGTTTCTCGCGTACCTGTCGGAGAAGACGGAGAAAATAATCACAGGCAACGATTATCCATTCAACCTCAGTCAGTTTATTAATGACGTGATTCGTGGTATTCTGTTGGCATTGCGTAACTTTTGCATGGAAATGCTCATTAGTATCGTGTTTTTTCTCTGTTCTTTCTTTACTGCGGCAATGGCTGCGCCGTTTGTTTCCGTCATTTTATTTCTCGTTTCAGCATACTTTTACGGTTTTTCATTCATTGATTACACAAACGAGCGAAGAAAACTTTCAGTATCCGAAAGTGTACGTTATGTTCGACAACGAAAGGCGATGAGTTGTGGTCACGGATTCGTATTTGCCTTGTTGTTGTACGTTCCTGTTCTTGGAGTGGCCTTGTCGTCGTTTTATGCTATCATAGCAACCGTGGCTGCAACGATCCATGTTTTGGACATAGAAAAAGAACAATTAGCGTAGTTCGTCGGTGTCGATTCTTAGATTCTGGAATAGAAATTCCTGACGTTCGGGAGTATTGTCGCCCATATAGAAATTCAGCATTTCGCTCAGTTGCGTGTCGTGGTTGATGACAACTGGTTCCAAGTGAATATCTTTTCCGATAAACAAGGTAAATTCATCGGGCGAAATTTCTCCAAGACCTTTGAATCGGGTGATTTCCATTTTCGGGTCGGAACAAAGGGCGTTGATTGCAGCCACACGCTCCTCATCGGTGTAGCAGTAGCGCGTTTCCTTTTTGTTTCTTACACGGAACAAAGGCGTTTGCAGAATATATACGTGTCCTTCGCGGATCAAGTTCGGACAATATTTCAGAAAGAACGATACCAGCAACATTCTGATATGCATACCATCATCATCGGCATCGGTGGCAATAATGACCTTGTTGTAGCGAAGATTTTCCAGCGACCCTTCTATATTGAGGGCCGACTGCAAAAGATT
>JAEEQV010000405.1:0-2320 GCA_016285445.1 Bacteroidales bacterium | reverse complement strand
TGGCTAACGGCACGGGTGCGTGGGCTGCTCTTTCAAGACCGACACCGGGGGCATCAAACGTTTCAACTACGGTGAAAGGTCTTGCTCCAAAACCGACTTTTTCTATAAATGGAGGTTTTTATAGCAAGGATCAAAATGTCACATTATCCTCAAATTTGGAAGGTGCAGTGATTCGTTACACTACAGACGGTTCGGAACCGAATGAAAATTCTCCGATTTATTCGGGTGCCATCAAGGCGGAGAAGAAGTCAAGCGAATCATTGATTAGTGGTTATAATCGAGAGAATAAAACACAAGTTCAGCATTATCAATGGTCCAGTGGTGACGGTATTTTGTCACAGCCGTCGGTATATAACTGGGGAGATGTGGAAAAAGGTTTTGTAATCAAGGCAAAAGTGTTCCATCCTGATTATGTGCCAAGTGTTACGGCATGTCAGACCTACTTTATTAATATGTCGCGTCCTTCGTTGCCGATTGTTTCCGTTACTGTTGACAAGGGGAGTTTCTTCAGTGCCGACAGTGGTATTTATATCCAGGGAACCAACGGTGTAAAACGTGGTGGTGACGGCGATGTGAAAGCCAACTGGAACCATGATGACTGGGAACGCAAGGTGTATGTGGAATACTTCGATGGAAATGGAAATCGTCAGTTTGGTGTTAATGCGGGAGCGAAGGTTATGGGTGCCATCTCCCGTCACTCCGATTTGAAGTCGCTCAATATTATAATGAGAAAGAAATATGAAGATGGGAAAATCGAATATCCTATTTTTGGAAATGAGGGACTTCCTACATACGAGTCATTTATCTTGAGAAACTCGGGAAATGACTGGGAACAAGGTATGTTTGCCCGCGATGCGGTTGCTCAGGCAATTGTGCGTGGTCAATGCGATTTGGAAACACAAGCATATCAACCTGTTGTAATGTATCTGAATGGTGAGTATTGGAGTATCATCAACTTGCGTGAGCGTTACGACAAACATTATTTTGGAGGATATTACGATTATGTTGACGAGGGAAATATCGACTTGCTGAAGATTAACAAGGAAAAGAATAGTTTCAACGCAGCCGATGGTGATTCGCTTCGTTATGAAGAAATGATGGCATACTTGAAGGTAAATTCAATGGAAGATGCCGAAAAATATGAATATGTAAAGAATCATTATCTGGATGTTGACAATATGATTAACTATTATATTGCTCAACTTTTCTGTCAAAATACTGACTGGCCAGATAACAATATGCGTTTGTGGCGACCACGTACCGAAAATGGTAAATTCCGTTTCCCATGGTATGATACAGATTTTGGTTATGGTTTGTGGGGTGGAGGAGCAAGCACCGATCCTTTCAATAATTTCTATGATAAGAAAAAATATGCTCCTGTGATTTTGTTCGACTATATGATGAAAAATGATGATTTCAAAAATGAATTCATCCAGCGTTTTCATTATATGTTGAATACGGTGTATGAGTATAATCGAAGCAAGGATATTATCAATGGTATAGAAGATAAGATTGCTAACGAGCGTTCCATCAGCGACTCTAAATGGTATAGAAGTACAACTGCTGCGAATAGTGGTTACCGTGTTTCAAGCGTTAGATCGTTTGCCGAAAGTCGTGTATCAAATATGAGAGGATTTTTGAACTCTCGATATGGCAGTAAGGGAACTGCAAAATTGACGGTAAACTTTACGTCTTCGCAAGGTTCTGTGCAATTATGCGGTTTGAATGTTACGGCAGGATATTCTGGTGCACAATATAAGAGTACGCCGATCCGTATGACGGCAATTCCTAAGGATGGCTATAAATTTGTCGCTTGGCAGACGGGTAACGGGCAAAATCTATCGTCTGACATGGAGTACAAGTTGACAATCACAGGTGATTACACTATCAAAGCCGTGTTTGAATCTCGTTCTACGGAAAGTAATTTGTATATCAACGAGTTCTTGACGTCAAACAGTACCGATTTGGTTAATGATGCCAACAAACACGAAGATTGGATTGAAATCTACAATGGCGGTAACTCGGCTGTTGATATGGCTGGCTTATATTTGTCTGACGACAGCACCAATCTTACAAAATATCAAATTCCATACGGAGAAGCAGAAAAGACCACTATTGCGGCAAATGGTTATTTGTTGTTCTGGGCTGATAAAGAATATCAAGATGGTCCGCTTCATTTGCCGTTTAAACTTGATCGTTCCGAAGGTGTGATAATCTTGTCTCAAAAGAATTCGCAAGGAGCAGTTACGATACTTAACAAGATTCGTTACTCACAACAAAATACCGACGTATCTTACGGACGCTATCCTGACGGAACGTC
>JAEEQV010000404.1:0-2323 GCA_016285445.1 Bacteroidales bacterium | reverse complement strand
TATCTGTATGCAGAGTTTTTATTTAACGACGGAAATGGTACGGAAACCGATTTGAAAAAAGCATTTTCAATTTTTGAGAAATTATCAGAGAAAAATCATACTGAGGCTCAAATATCATTTGCAAGGTGTTTGTTGGGAGGAAAAGGGTGTAACAAAGATGCAGATAAAGGATACCATATTGTTTCGTTTTTTGCGGACAAGGGTAATAATAGGGCACAATACTATTTGGCTTTTTGTTATTTAAAGGGTACCGGTGTGGTAAAGAATCCAGAATATGGAGTTTCTCTATTAACAAAAACAGCGCAGCAAGGATATGTATTAGCGCAATACAGTTTAGGCAATTGTTTTTCTTGTGGGAAATGTATTGAACAAGATTATCAAAAAACCGTGGAATGGTACACAAAAGCCGCAGAACAAGGAAGTGCAAGATCGCAAGCAAATTTAGGTCTTTGTTATTACAACGGTAAAGGTATTGAGCAAGACTATCACAAAGCCGTTGAATGTTTCACAAAAGCAGCAGAACAAGGAAATGCAGATGCACAATATTATTTGGGCGTTTGCTATAAAAACGGTAAAGGTCTTGAACAAGACTATTATAAAGCCGAGGAATGGTACTCAAAAGCAGCAGACCAAGGACAAATAGATGCGCAATATAGTTTAACGTGAGTTCGACGAAAAATAATTCAAAAATAATTATCTGAAAATTAGGAAATTAGCGATATATTTAGTAACTTTAAAGTGTCAAAAAAGAAGTTAAACTAAATAATATCGCTAATGTTTTCCGAGGACAAAGTTACTGAAATTTTTTGTATGGCGGATGATTTTTGCAATTTTTTTGATGCAAAGATGAAAAAATATACTCTGCCAAAGGCTACAAAACGGAACTATCATAGAGACGGGACGCTTTCTAAGGCGGAAGTGATGGTAATCATCATCCTGTTTCACAATTCGGGCTATCGTTGCCTAAAACATTTCTATTTGGAACATGTGTCCAAGCACTTGCGCCATTTGTTTCCAAGACTTGTGTCGTACAACCGTTTTGTGGAGCTTGAAAAAGAAGTTGCTGTACCGCTTGCCATCTTCATCAAGAACGTACTTTTGGGCAAATGTACAGGCATCAGTTTCGTTGACAGTACGCCTCTGAGAGTCTGCAAAAACCAACGCATCCACATGCACAAGGTTTTCAAAGGCATTGCGCAGAGGGGAAAATGCTCCATGGGGTGGTTCTTCGGATTCAAACTGCATCTGATATGCAATGAGAAAGGCGAGTTGCTCAACTTCATGATCACTCCCGGTGATGTTGACGACCGCAAGCCGCTTGAATACGGCTCATTCGTAGAGTTTCTGTACGGGAAACTTGTCGGAGACAAGGGCTATATTGGCAAAGACCTGTTCCAGAGGTTGTTTGTTGACGGCATACAACTAATCACAAAGCTCAAGAACAATATGAAAGGAGCAGTAATGACTCTCTCTGACAGATTATTGACAAGAAAGCGAGCAATCATAGAGACTGTCAACGACGAACTAAAAAACATAGCGCAAGTGGAACATTCACGACATCGGTCTTTTAACAACTTCATGGTCAACATGCTTGGGGGAATTGCTGCTTATTGCTTTTTCCCGAAGAAACCATGCATTACATGTGAAAGATATTATGACAATCAATTAACGTTATTCTAATTTCATCGAACTCACGTTAAAATAAATGTAAATTATATTGCATCTTTATGATTTATGCAATTGATTAAAATTATGGGTTGCCGTCCGCTCCCAAAACCGGTCGGAGCGTAGTCTTCGTGGCGAAATAATCTTCGGGAGATTGCTCCGCCAACTTGATTGCCTCGGTATATTGTCCAACAGAAGGATATATCATAGTTTGGTAATTGTGTTTACTCATTCCACCCTCTCTATCTTGCACTCGTGTGTCTTGCTCTCTTTATCATAATTGATGCCCACGAGAAGGACATTTTCTGTGTATTCGAGCAACTTGCCGGCGTAACGCTTTTCGTGTATCTGACGGATTGCAGAATCGGCATCCTTGTCGAATTTCAACTCTAAAACAATCGCAGGGCTATCGATATTTCGGCGCGGAATCAAAACAAGGTCGGCAAAACCCTTACCCGTAGCAAGTTCGCGGTGAACGATATAATCGTTTTTGGCGGCAATGAAAGCAATAAAAAGCACACACGCCAATGAATTTTCATTATTATAAGAGAGAATGGAAGTGTTGTCGTCGTGGGCTTTGTCGATGGCACGGGCAACGGCGGTTTCGTCGCAGTCAATGACGGCATCCAACAGATTATCAGAGTTTTGGATAACCTCT
>JAEEQV010000403.1:0-2323 GCA_016285445.1 Bacteroidales bacterium | reverse complement strand
ATTATTGGCAGACAAACTTCCCGCCAATCTTGGATATATCTACGAAAACCTTGTTGCACAGATGCTCCGAGCTTCAGGCAATGAATTATATTATTATACGTGGGCAAAGGACGACCGTCACAACTATGAAATAGATTTCTTGTTATCGCGTGGGACTAAGATTTGTCCCGTGGAGGTGAAATCGTCAAATTATAACTCTCACGTTTCGTTGGATGAGTTTTGCAAGAAGTTTTCTTCTCGCATTGGCAACCGTTATTTGGTCTATACCAAAGATTTACGTAAAGATGGCGAAACAACGCTTGTTCCTGCATATATGACAATGCTGTTGTAAAAAAGGGAATACAAAACAAAGCTATTACACCAAACCTGACGTCAATCATTTTATGAATCTTACTTTCAACCCTTTTTCACCCATGAAATCGTGCAATATGGGTTGTATCACATTGAAATTTTGTTTCAGATAGACGGCTAATTTTTGTGTGCAGACAAGCTCGTAATTATCCCCATTAAATTGTATGCTGTCAACCTCTCGCAAGGCGTTGACATTGTTGTGGAGATTCATCGCCTCAAGCTGTTTTCGTAAAAATTCAAGATTGTTTCGGGACATTCGCCCCCCTCTTCTTCACATTTCCATAGCCGTACAATAGGTTCAATGTCGGTAATCTCCCTGCCTTTGCGACGCTTTGCTATCATTTGGAATACAATAAAAAAGCCCGTCCTTTCGGGCGGGCTTGAAGATGGCGGTCAGAAAACAATATAATATTAGACTGTGAATCTCTAAAAACTATATTTCGCTTTTAGCCACAATTCGGAATTATCCTTATAGAACGCAAACATACCGCTGTCGGCGTTAAACCAGTCATACCCCAACGTGAGCGAAATTTCGTCGGTGAGTTGATAATCGGCATTAAATCGGATGAAAAAAGCTCCGTCATTTGCACAGTCAATTCGCCCGAATGCGCCTAATTTCAAGGTGTTGCGTAACAATGCCTTACTTACGTTCATCGTTGCTATACCAGTGTGTTCGTAGTCATTCAATTCGGTGGAATAATCGGCAATATACACGTGATTGTATTGGAACATAATTGTCCAATCGCCACCTGGATACCAGTCGATGCCAACAAGTGCCGAAGTTTGATTTTTCCTAACTGGGTCAGTTGCAAAATTCTTTGTCGAAAGCAATGCGTCGATGTATTCGGCAAATTCGGCTCGTAGTACGAATTTGCCCACCGAAGCCGACATATCTGCACCTAACATGGTCATCCGTCCATATCGTGCATCAATGTCAAGTTTGTTTTCCGCAGTAATGCCGTTGAGCCGAAACGCAGGCATTTTGTTCCACGTTCGCAATGCACAAACCGAAAAATCAACACCATTCAGATACGACGAAACTCTTCCTCCAAATTCACAATTTTCCAATTTATGTTCGGGTGTGCAATTGTTTAATTGACAATACATTCCGTTGAGCGATATGCTCCATGGATTTTCGCTGTCGGTTGGCATTTTGTAAAACTCCGAAACGGGAACGGCAATTGCTTCCGCTTTTAGATACATATTACTGTAACTCAAACGAATAGCATTCACAGGGATTCGTATGTCATCGTAATCCTGAGCAAGGAATTCGGTGTAATCCATTGGCGAAATCACATCGGTAACTTGCAACCCGTCGGCAACGCCCCACGAAACAATCTGTCTGCCCGCCTTCAATCCCCAGCCGTTATGGGTATGTTCCAAATACGCCTCGCGCAGGAACATACCCGACTGGCTTTCTACAATTGGATTGTAAACCGCATTGAGCGAAACAAATCCCGATGTACCACCTTTTTCAAGTCCGCTCTCGAAGCGTGTGCGTGTACGGCTCGACATATAATCCCAGTCACCGTTGCTGCGAACCGCGTGATACGTGTCGATAAAACCTTTGTATCGGAAATGCACATCGTCATCTTGGTTTTGGGCGCACAGCGCAAACGGCGACAGAAGTAAAAAAACGGCAATGAGTCTCATGTGTCTATAAACCTTTTTCCAACTGCGAAACGGTAAACATATTATCGTTTGCAGGCTCGTTGTACTTATAATTTTTGAAAATAAGATTTGTTTCGTGGTTCGTCTGAACGTTCTTCATGTTCATTTGACCCACAGTCCAAAAACCGTCGATTTGTTTTATGTCGGAAGCAATCAGCAAACGGTGAAGTTTGTTCAACTTGTCGTAATATTCCACACGAACAGGAATAAGGCAATCCTGACGAATCCACGAAATTCGTTTGGTGTAGATTTCTCCAGTTGTTTTTGGTTCCGATTGAAGCACCCAGCATTTATGTCCGTC
>JAEEQV010000402.1:0-2328 GCA_016285445.1 Bacteroidales bacterium | reverse complement strand
TTGAGCAATACGTCGCTGTCGAACAACGCACGACATAAGCCCACCAATTTTGCCTCTTTCGTGTGGAAGAACAACATTCCCAAAATCGTCACCACGGTGCCAACCCACATACTTGCATACGCGCCTTGTTTCGTCGCTTTCTTCCAGTACAAGGCACAGAAATACGACGGCAAGAATGCCGACGCACATATACCCATAAATATTGAAGTAGAAAGTGCAATAATCTGACTTGCGTTACCTTGGAAATAATAACAAATCACAAAACTGAGGAATATCGAAATCAAAACGGCCAGACGAATCACCACCGTTGTTTTTTCACGACGTTCTCTTTTTCTACCACCAATCCACGTTCCGTAGATATCATATCCCGCTGCGGCAGCCATTGTATGGAACTGTGCACTCAACGTTGACATACTTGCCGACAAGATGCAAAGCATAAAAATGACAGAAAACCACATCGGCATGGCGCTACCAATGAAATTCGGAATGATTTCATCGGACTTAATCGTACGCAACACTCCCCCATCATCAACTTGCACATCGGAAGCGATACAACCTTGCGACTGCATATAGAAAATGTTTGACAAGGAACCAACGTGATAAATCACGCCAACCGTAATGAATATGAACAAACAGCCGACAAACACACCACGATTCAATTGTTTCGTGCTATCAACCGTCATGAATCGGATAACCAACTGTGGTTGAGCCAAACAGCCGATTCCCACACCAAAAATCAACGATGTCACCAATGTGTACCAACGAGCAGAGCCGAACACCGGCATTGCAGTCCACCCTTGATGTCCTTGCGCGGCAAGATTCTCAGGTATTTGGTCTGACAAATCTGTCAATGCCTCATTTGCCTCAGTGAATCCCATTCCAATTTCCTTGTAAAACCAAATCAGAAGGAATATCATACAAATGAACATGATGACTGCTTGCAACGCATCGGTATACATAACACCTTTCATACCGCCGGCAATCACGTACGACGCAATAATGACGGTGAATACGAGCAAAGCCAAATCAAAACTGATTCCAAAAATCTCTTGCATAAAGAACACGCCTCCACGCATTACCGCAGCAGCATACAACGGCATCCAGATAAAAATCATTGCCGCAACAAACAAACGAATTCTGTTGGAATTATAGCATGTTCCCAAAAATTCGGCAAACGTCGAAGATTTGAATTTTGCACCAATCTGACGCGTCTTCCGACCAAAGAAGATAAACGCAATCACCACGCCGATGAACATATTCAAGAAGCAGAGCCATTGAATACCCATACCAAACGTAGCAGCCACACCACCAAAACCGACAATGGCAGAAGCCGAGATAAACGTCGCCCCATACGACAACGCCATAACGATAGGATTCATCTTTCCACCACCGATGAGAAAATCGCTCGAATCCTTTGTTTTCTTATATCCAAGATATCCTAAAAACGCAACCGTGAGGAAATACACCACGACAACTGCGTACATTGCAAAACCTTCCATTATTCCTTCTTATTTTTTTTCTTTTTCCACGGACGACTTGAAACCTCGCCGTCTTCATCTTCTTCGTTCCAATATTTTATGCCAAACCAAGCGGCAAACACCACGCATAGTATCGATAAGATATATACGAGCCAAATTTGTGGATCTGGTATTCCAAACATAATACTATAAATTAATTAATTCCGCTTCAGAAAGCGTATTCAAATTCAACTTTTGAGCAACCTCGTTCGCTTCCATCATATTGTTGGAACGAAGCACGAAAATTGATTTCTGATTGAACGAAAAACAATACATATACTCAACGGCAATACCCGATTGAGCAAATTTTTCAACTGTTTCCGACAATTGACCAATTTTTGAGTCCATAGAAATTGCCAACACTTCATTCATATTGACCGACACTTTGTTTTCCAACAAGGTAAGATACGCCTTTTGCTGGTCAGTCGTGATAATACGCAAAATCCCATAATCCGACGTGTCGGCAACGGTTGCCGCAATCACACGAATATTTTCGTGACGAAGAATAGAAAGAACTTCGCTTAATCTACCGAATTTATTTTCGAGAAAGATTGATATTTGATTGATAGTCATAATATTATAAATTCTTTTAACATTCTTAAACTACATTAGCAAATATACTATTTTTTATTTAATGTACTTTCATATTTCTTTAATTGCAAATACGACACATATCCCGCAACCGATGAGATTAAGAATAACGTACCCGCCACGAGCATAGCAAACGAGAACGAATACGTATCGGACATATAGCCCACAAACGGCCCGACAATGGAAAATCCCAGTCGTATCAGCAAATCGCGAACAGATA
>JAEEQV010000401.1:0-2334 GCA_016285445.1 Bacteroidales bacterium | reverse complement strand
AATGTAACTGATGGGAAAGATTTCTACATTATGGTGATTGACGATGAGGCCAATAATTTGGATTATGCAAGTTATTTTGGAGAATTAAGTGACGCTTATATCTTATATAATCCGTATGCGGGAACGTACACGTATAATGGCTGTGCAACGAGTGGCCGTGACCACGTGGATGGCGGTACGAGCCGCTTCGATGCCAATGGTTATGTGTATCAGAGCGTTTGTGCAAGTTGCGGCGGTTGTAACGGATTCCCCATTGCACCCAATCCGGGGGCGTGGTCAACACGCAATAATTCAAGCAATTGTAACTCGGCTGTGTTCCGTTTTGTGATAGATTTCGGCCTTATTGAAGCCGATTTCGACATCCCCGAAGTTGGTTGTTTGAGCAAGGAACTCACCTTCAACAACACGACAAAAATTCATTACAACAATCCTCATGTAACCTATAAATGGGATTTTGGCGATGGCACAACCTCTACCGACGAGTCACCGTCGCATACCTACAAAGAGAATGGCACATATACAATCACATTGTTTGTTCAAGATTCCACTTCGTGCAATCAAAGTGATTCGGTGAGCAAGAAACTCACAATTTCCACGAAAATCAATTATGAGACATTGGAAACGCAGAATATTTGTTTGGGCGAAAGCGTATTGATTGGCATTCCCAACGAATACAATCCCGAATTGGAATACGACTGGAATCCCGAGGATTGGCTGACCGACCCGACGCAACCGCACACATACGCTTCGCCAGAAGATACGACAACATACGAACTTACGGTGACTTCGGGCTGGTGTCAGACGGTGTACAAACAAACGGTAAACGTGTTTAACGAGAATTATTTTGTAAAGGAAATCAACGTGGTGAAAAACGGCAAGAAACAAAAACCGCAAGTTTGTCTTGGTGAGACAATTAAACTCGTGGTAGAGACAAATGCTCCTTCACAACGATATTTGTGGGCTACCGATGCGAACTTCGCCCACATTATAAACCCTGATTTTTCGTTGGATTACATTGAAATTACTCCGACAGAGAGTGCCACGTATTATGTAAAAACGCTCAGCACCTATTGCGAATTCGAGGCAGAAAGTTCCATTTCCGTTGAGGTCTTTCATAACGAAATTTCCGTTGCCGGCGACACGCTCATTTGCAGTGGTGATTTGGTACCGATTTCAGTGACGAACCTTAATCCCGAAAACGAGTTATGGTACGATTGGTCTCCTAAAACTTTCATTAAAAATGGTGCTGACAAGGCAACTGCATACGTAAATCCGACACACACAACGGATTTTACTATCAAGGCAACCGACGCAATTGGCTGTACCTATTACGATATGGTTACTGTTGAGGTTGATAGTCTTGCCGTTAACATAAAGAATTTCGTTCCAATATCATGTAATGGAAGAAATGATGCAAGTTTCGAGGCGGAACCATCAGGCATCTCCCCGTATGAATATTTGTGGGAAAACGGTTCGACGGAATCTTTCAGAACAGATTTGGGCGAAGGTGAATATAGCGTAGCCGTTATTGATGATTTGGGCTGTAAAGTAAGTATGACAACGACGGTGCGAGAGCCAGATGTTTTCAAACTTGACACGATTTATCAATTCAACGAAACGTGCCGCGGAGCATGCAATGGCTCCATTCGTGTAGTTGCTTCGGGAGGGACACAACCATATACGTTCAATTGGTCGAACGGTGCGACAACGGAGAAACTTACGGGCTTGTGTCCGCAAACGTATTCCGTAATTATTGACGATGCCCACAACTGTACCGATTCGACTGTTCATACGGTGAAAATCGTATTGGAAGAAAAATTGCCCGAAATCAATGTTTCTGCCGATAAGCAGTTGTTGTACATCGGTCAAGTCGGGAAAATCTCTGCGACAAAACATCCTGTTGATACGATAAGTTACATTTGGTCACCATCAGTCTGGCTTGACGATTACCAATCGGCCATTACGACGGTCACTCCCGATATTCCTCTTACGGTTACGTACAAAGTAATTGCCGTTGACAAATATGGTTGTCAAAATTCCGACACGATTACCATTTCGTCGGTGGATTGGATTTGCGGGACGCCGTTCATCTTTGTTCCTACGGCGTTTACACCAAATAATGACGGCAAAAACGATGTGATTCAATTAAATAGTGGTGTAATTTCCGAATTTGAATTTGCAATTTATGACCGTTGGGGTGAGAAAATCTTTGAAACGAATAATGCAAATGAATATTGGGACGGCACGTACCACGGCAAATTGCTTGAACCACAAGTTTTTGTATATTATTTGAAAGGAACGTGCATAAACGACGAAAAATTTGAAGCAAAAGGA
>JAEEQV010000400.1:0-2335 GCA_016285445.1 Bacteroidales bacterium | reverse complement strand
TATACATAGAAGGTGTTTCAAGTCTTGGTGGCGTAACAACGAATAATCAAGGTGAAAATTCTGCTTATGCCAACGCCTTAGAAAGTATAGCAGCAGCGAATGCAGCAGGTCTTCTCCCCATCGAACTCACCTCATTCACTATTTCAGCATCAACCAACGGTTACACCTTCAATTGGGTAACGGCAAGCGAGGTTGAGAATGATTATTTCACCTTGGAATTTTCGGAGAATGGTGAAGAATTTATTGCAATAGATTACGTTTCTGGTGCGGGAACAACGTCGGAAACCACGGAATATGAATACGTGTGGGAAGCAAAGCCAACGGCAGACATTTTGTACTTCCGCCTGAAACAAACCGACTACAACGGCGAATTTACCTATTCCGATATTTTGGTGTATGCACCAAAGAAAAGTCACGGAGCAACAAGAACATTGTACTACGGCCCTCTTAAACTGAACGTTGTGGACGGTCAGTTGCAGTATATTGTGGAATAATTCACCACACTATTCATTGGATTATTCTGGAAATCATTGTAGAGACGATGTGCACATCGTCTCTACGTGTTTCATCACGGAATTAAACAACAACGTATCGTGTCCACCATTCCCGTAATGCAATGTAGGGCTGTCATAATATGGCAGCCTCACCATCATCACGGAATTTATATACGATTATACAATCAACAACCACCAAGATTGCAAATCCGGCAAGACCGGCAGAGCCGGCAAGAAGATCGTTGAAGCCAGATAAATACATAACGGAAATTGCCGCAGTGGCATTGAGCGAGCCGTGCGCAATGGCAGCGGCAATCACCGATTTCGCCTTAATGCGGATAAACATCATCACTATCGTGAGCGCTACACAATACACTATCATAGCAAACGCACCCAAAACGGGATGCATAGGATAATTGTGTCCCATTAAAATCAAGGGGAAATGCCATACGCCCCATATAACACCAGTAATAACGGCTGTATAGAGGAACGATTTTCCCTTAAATTGCTCAAGAAGCCAGCCACGCCATGCTATTTCCTCGCCAAAACTAAATACGGCATTGATGGTAATAGCAGCCATCAAACCGCTAAAAATCGAAAGAAACAATACCATCATCGCATTCGCATCGGGAATTTGTTCTGACATTTGCGCAATGCTTTGTTGAACTTCAGGACTTTCAGTCGTAAACGAAATACCTGGAATGAATGTGGAAACACCAAGTGCCAAAAGATTGAATACCGTCATACCCAACCAAGCCACAAACCACCAACGATTGATTTTAAAGGAAATCCCCACATTTTTCAAAATCGGTTCCTTATATATCATTTGCATAATAATGACCGAAATAAGCGGGAAAAACATATACCCAGCGGCGAAGCAAAAGCCGGCGGAAGACTTGAAATCTACTCCACTCGCATAGAAAATTCCGGCGGCAAGCCACGAAAGTGCAAACACGATAAGGCAAAACTGAACTATCTTCTTCATAACAACATTTCTTAAAAATTTGCAACAAAAGTATATAAAAAACAATTTACTCTTTGATATTTTTTATATTTGTACACTCTAAATAAACGAAGATGAAAAAATTTATCATTTTTATCCTTTCCATAATGGTGTTTACTTCTTGTTACACCACAAAAACGTATGTAGGAAACTATAAGCAATTATCGAAAACCATGCAATCGTACGAGTACGACCAGGCACGACAGTTTTATGTAATCAGCGGTCTTGTTCCGCTTGGTCGCCCACAACCAAAAATGCCGAACGAACCGTGTATGATTCAAGTTAAATCGAAGTTTGTGGATTACCTTCTTTCTTTGGGCACATTTGGTATCTTGTCGTCAAGAACGGTTGAAGTGTTTGCTTTGCAAGGCGGTTCGGCATATCCGACAAATAATAATGTATATCCCGAATCAGATAGAACACCTGTAGCAAATGGTTCCACAATGAATGTGGTAAAAATTGACGGCAACGACACTTCTGTCGCAAATGAAAATGCCACGACTGCTTCTGACAATACTATCCCGTCACAAAATGCCAGCACACAAGAAAATACAGCTCAAAACGTTGCCACTCAAGAAAAAGTTTATACTCCCGTACGACAACCCGACCACAACGCTGAGGCTGTAGAACCGGTACAATCTTCTGACGCTCGCGTCTCATTCGAGAATCCCACGTTCAGAGTTGGCGAGAAAGTTTTCTACAAAATGCGTGACAGAGTGTATTCGGCAACCATCATTTCGTTCAAAGGAAGCGACATTGCCGTCGTTGAGATGGAAAACGGGGCAATCGCAGAACGCTACCTGAAGGATTTGGTGAAAGCAAAGAAATAGAAGCTTTC
>JAEEQV010000030.1:0-12661 GCA_016285445.1 Bacteroidales bacterium | reverse complement strand
AAAATTTTGCCTCATTCCAACCAGTATCTTCCGATAATTTAAACACCTGTTCTGTATAGATATTCTTTGCAAGGATTTGTCGGTCGCGGGACGTTTTTCCAAATTTTTGATAACGGACAGTGGAGTCAGACGGAAAATAGCCGTAACATTCTGTTACAAAGTCGTCTAAATAAACAGTTGCTTCTGGAGCATCGTCGCAGTATATCAGAACAGAGTCTGATTTAGGACAACCATTGTCAAAATCAGGGCGAAACATCACTAACATCCGCCTTCCATCATACTCCCACAAGGCAATCAAATTATTGGAAGAATCGGGAATAGAAAATAATTTCGACGCATTTACAAACTGGTCAGTAGTTTCTTGAATGAAATATGCCTTGCCAGGTTTTTTCCCTATAAGAGGTACGCCAATTATGTTCTCATGATCTTGTGCTCTATTGATTTTTGAAATAGCTAATTCATTGTCATTCAACCACGTAACAGCAGGAATATAATACTCGTTATTTCCCCCTTCTGAAAAAGATGCGACAGACACAATTTCTTTATCAAGCGATTCCAGATTGTCAGTTTCAAGAAAATACACCCAACAATTCGGCATACAATTTGCCTGTCCGGCAAAACTGTATTTTTCAATCGAGGAATATGCCGACGCCTTTTCGGGCTGATAGCTTGTTATGGTGTCACCTTCAAAAACTTCCTTCTCAAACCAACCTTCCGAATCCGTTGGGATGCTGTCGTAATGCTGAATTGGTTGGTTTTCGATTGATGATTCGTCAAAGCTCAGGAAGCAAATTTTCTTTGAATCGGGCGACCACCAATATGCCGCTGTCATATCAAACTCTTCCTCATAGACCAAATTTGGAGAACCGTTCCTATATCCCTCTTCTCCGTCTTCGGTTATACGTGTGTACGTTCCGTCAAACGTAGTGAAACACAAGTCGTTATTATAGACAAAACAAAGTTTTTCACCATCGGGAGAAAACACGGGATTGAGAATTTGAATGTTTTCACCGTCAAACAGCGGTCTGGGCTGCACGGAATCGCCTTTTTCGCAGTACATATACGAGCCTATGCTGGAATTGCGGCGAAACGATTTTTTATCCTCGCTATACAAAATCCTTGTTCCTTGCGAATTTGCAAGAATATCGCTGTTTTGGGGCACATTGGGAATCGCTTTCAGTTGAGAAACGGGGAATCTCCCGTCAGCGGACTCAAACGGAATCACATATTCGCCACAATAGATTGTTTCCCCATAAATTTGGCACGCATCAAAAAACGGCGTGTGATAATACGTGTAGTTCTTGTAAATGTCGTCCAACGTGAGTTTCTGGGCAGTTGCAGAAACAGCCGTAAGAACAAAGAAAACCGCTATCTGAATAATTTGTTTCATATTAGAAAACAAATATACTATTTTTTCAGAATCACAATTTTATGGAGGTTTCAAAAACATTTTTTTACAAGATAAACAAACCCCATTATAGCGTCGAAATATTATCGTTTATTAAATGTACCTTTCACTGCCGAAAGTGAGTACCACGAATGGATTTCACCCTATAGCCGACGGAAATTATCACATCTAAACAATAGTATTTTGTCTTATATAATTTTCCATCTAAGGCAGTTGTCAAGGAATCCTTGACAACTGATTTCGCGTCTAATTCTTTCTCTTTGAATATGTTATTGATATGCAAACTTACATTTTGCTTAGTTGTGGAAAACAACTCTGCCATTTGTGCCTGCGACAGCCATACAGTTTCATCTTCCATTCTCACCTCCAACGACACCGTATCGTTGGGTTGATACAAAATTATTTCGCTCTTTGGGCTTGAGTCCATTTTGTTTTTCATAGCTCACAACTTTTAAAATTGGTTGTCCAAAGGTAGTATTTATTCTGAATACCGCAAGATTATTTATTTCTTAAAAAGTAGTCAAATTCTGTTTGTCGGTCAAACAAGATGCTTGTTTTTCTGCACAAAGCGAATAAAATTTATGCAAAATGCCGTACTTTTATCCCGTTAAATGCAAATACGTGAAACAGTTTATTTTCATAGGAATCGTTGTGTTGCTTTGTCTGATTTCGTGTCGGAAAGACGAAAATCCTGTTCCCGTAACGTCGCTTACCTATAAAGTTCTTGCTATTGAGGGAGACGCTCGCTATTCCAATCTTCGCACGGCTGGCGGTTCTGCCATTCTGCAGACGGGAAATCTTTGTGCCGGTCACAATTGCAACGGCGTTGTTGTCTATCGCGTGAAAGTGAGTGGCGAATGCGACGATTTCAGGGCTTTCGACAGAACTTGTACCTTCGAGGCAAGTGGCAGCGCCATGGAAATAGACGAGTCCTGGCCATATATTCTCCGTTGCCCCACTTGTGGCTCCGAATTCAATATGGAAGGTGGCTATATGGAAAAAGGTCCCGCAAAATATCCTCTGCGCGAATTTGACTGCGATTTCTATGACGGGGATTTATCGTTCCGCACGGTATCGAAATAAATTTCTTGTTGCTGATTTTATTGAATCAGCTATTATGATTGTTTTACGTATAACCAGGCATTGTTATACTCGGAACTGTTATGTAGTTCGTTTATGTATTGTTGTGCCTCGGCTTTGTCGGCAAATGCGGAGAGATATACGCGATTCTTGTCGTTGTCGCTGATTACGCCAGATTTGAAATCTTTGTCTTTTAACTTTTCAGAATAGTTTTCTGCGTTTGATTTAACTGAAAATGTACCGACAATGATAAAATATTTCGCATTGTTGTCGGCTGGGGCCGCCTTTGGCGTAGCATTTCTCTCTTGCTTCTTCTGTTTTGTGACTTTTGCCGTTTTTACTTGTTCTTTTTTCGCTTTGCTTGCTTTTTCTTTTTTGACCGGCTTTGAAACTTTTGTTGTTTCTGTTGTTTCCACAGGAGTTGCTTGTGCAATTTCTGCTATCGCCTTGTATTCGTAGGGACGAGGAACTTCGGGTTGGTTAAAGTTCATTGTAACCTTTGTGTCCCGAAACAGCGACGCCAGTTGGGCATTGTGCGAAATTTGGAGTATGTTGGGAATTAACAATGCTCCAAAAACAATAGGTGATGATATGAATAACGCTTTCCCTGCTGTTTTTGCAATATTCAGCGGTCTTGATTTTGCCCGTTTGCTTTCTGCATCGGAACAAGTGTCAAGAACAAATGTAGGGAGTGCAAAGTTTTCAGGCGAAATGCCGCCATACGTTGTTGATGTGAAATCTTTACTTTGTGTAAGCGTACCGATACCGTTGAGGTACAAAGTTCCTTGTGACTCTATTTCCGTGAGAATGGCATTCGAAAACTGTGCGATTTCTGCCAATGCCTCGGTTTCCGAGATGTTGGCACTTTCGGCATAGTGTTGTTGTAATGTGTTGTCACTCTCGTCGCATTCTGTCGAATATGTAACAAATGATTGCGGAGGCACGAATGTGACTTGTTCACCCTGAATAAGTTGTGCAGGTTTGGTGACGATGGCAAATGTGCCTAAAAAAGGAACAGAAACGGATTTCTTTTGATACAGAATTGAACGTATGAGAGTTTCTAAATCCATAATCGTTTGTTACGATTACAAATTTATTCGCTCCGAAGCGTAGAAATTCTATTGACGGGTGAGAGTTTTCAGTCAGTTATCAACAGATAAACAATTGTCGCTTATTATTTTACAACAACGCCTTTCGTCTTGTAGGTTGCAAGGGAATTACCTTCCGAATAAATGAGCACTGCGTCGAATTCGGGGTGCTTATTGAAAAATTCCTTTGATTTTTCAACGCCCATTGCCATACACGCTGTTGCAATCGCGTCGGCATCGATACATTCTTTTGCAATAACCGTAATACTCAGTAAGTCGGTGGGAATGGACTGACCTGTGTGCGGATTGACCGTGTGAGCATATTTCTTTCCGTTGGAATAGAAGAATTTTCGATAATTTCCCGATGTAGCCAACGATTTGTTATTCAGTTGGATGGCTATTTCGCTTTGCATCTCAACTGGCAATGAGTCTATTCCTTCTTCGGGACGTGTAATGCCGATTCGCCAAATGTTATTTTTTGCGTTTACTCCTTTTGCACGCATTTCGCTTCCCACATCGACCAAATAATTTTGTATCCCCAGTGAATCTAGATATTGAGCGAGCAAATCGCTGGAATATCCTTGTGCATTGGCGTTTCCCGTAATTTGAATACGAGGGTCGTCTTTCACGCATTTCCCGTTCACTATGTTGATTTTATGCATACCGACAAACTGCAAAATACTATCTATCTGATTTTGAGTCGGTAACGGATGCTCAATAGTATCGGGACCGAATTTCCACGCATTTACAAGCGGGCCGACGGTGATGTCGAACAGTCCGTCAGTCATAGCAGAAATTCGTTTGGATTGTTCAAAAAAGTAACAAAATTCAGGGTTGAGTTGCACGCTCGTATCGTTGCGATTTATCTTGGAAATGAGGGATTCCTCGATATAAATGCTGAAAGTGGTGTCAAAGTTGTGTAGCAAAGAATCAAATTCTGCCTTTCGCATAATCGTGTCTTCGTAAACCACACGATAATACGTACCTTGGGCTATTCCGTTTACCTCGATATACTTTTTCTTGGGAGAAGCACTCTTGCAAGAAAAAAACGAGATACTAAGACACGCAAGTAAAACGACGAATTTAAGGTTTCTTGATAATGCCATTCGGTGAATTCTCAATAAACGTCAATATGGAATCTCGTTCGGCAGATTGTGGAACTTGCTGACGAACCATTTCAAGAGCGTCTTTCATAAGAACACCTTTCTGTAAGAAAATCAGATTGTAAATCGTCTGAATTTCGCGAATCTTTGCTTCAGGGAAACCGCGACGGGCAAGACCTACGGAGTTTACGCCAATGTATTGGATTGGTTCTTGTGCCGCTTTTACAAATGGAGGAACGTTTTTACGAATAAACGTGCCACCGGCGATGAATGCGTGGTCGCCAACAACCATAAACTGTTGTGCACCCGACTTGCCTTCAATTATTACATAATCGCCAATAATACAATGACCAGAGAGAGCAGCGTAGTTTGCGAATATACAGTTGTTACCAACGATACAATCGTGTGCAATATGAACGTAACCCATAAGGAGGCAATTGCTTCCGACAACCGTCTTCATCTTGTCGGCTGTACCACGGTGAATAGTCACACATTCACGAATAACCGTGTTGTCGCCAATTTCCGTTGTGGTATGTTCGCCCACAAATTTCAAATCCTGTGGGATAGCCGAAATGACCGAACCAGGGAAAATGTGACAGTTCTTGCCGATTCTTGCACCAGGCATGATGGTTACATTTGGTTCAATGATTGTGCCGTCGCCAATTTCAACGTCATCGTATATGTAAGAAAAAGGTTTTACAACTACGTCTTTTCCTAATTTTGCATCTGGGTGGATGAAACAAAGAGATGTATCCATACTCTAATTCGTTTTTTTAGTTATTTGAGCTTTAATTTCACCTTCGGCAACAAGTTGTCCCGCCACGAAAGAATATGCCTTCATATAGACAATGCCTCTTCGTATAGGCGTTATCAGTTGTAATTTGAAGATAAGCGTGTCGCCCGGAAATACTTTTTTTCTAAATTTAACATTGTCAACACTTAAGAAATACACCAGATAATCGGCAGAATTTTCAACGTGCGACAACGCAAACACGCCTGCACATTGCACCATGCTTTCAAGCATGAGAACGCCCGGCATGACAGGTTCTTCTGGGAAATGTCCCTGGAAGAATGGCTCGTCGTTCGTAACATTCTTAATACCAATTACTTCGGTATCGGTCAACGACATGATTTTGTCAACCAATTGGAACGGGTAGCGATAAGGCAACAAGTTTTTCAACTTTTGTGTGTCGTATATCGGTTCTGCGTTCAAGTCAATGTTATGTGCAGGAATCTTTGTCGTAGGTTTGAGCTGTTTGCGAAGAATTTTCGCAAATTCCGTATTGGCTTTATGACCTGGAATTGTTGCAATGATATGTCCTTTTATAGGACGACCAACCAACCATAAGTCGCCAATCAAGTCAAGCAATTTATGACGGGCAGGCTCATTTTCAAATGAAAGGGGAGTGTTGTTCAGCACGCCTTCTTTCTCGATTTTTACATCGGGACGATTAAAGATAGCCGACAAACGAGCAACTTCCTCGTCGGAAACCTTGCGGTCAACAAATACCAGGGCATTGTCCAAATCGCCACCTTTAATCAAGTTTGCGGCAAGCATCATTTCTATTTCACGCAAGAAACAGAACGTCTTACAGCATGCAATTTCTTTTCCGAAGTCGTTCAAGTCGCTCAGACTTGCGAACTGGTTACGAAGCATGAAGGAATCGTAGCTGATTTTTACATCGACGCGAAACGTATCGCACGGATATGCTATGATTTCCACACCACGTTCTGGCTCGGTATATGTTGTCTTTTCAGTGATTTCAAGATATTCTATCTCGGCATCTTGCTCTGTTGTGCCAACTCTTTGAATCTCGTCAAAGAATGGTTTCGCACTACCATTCAAGATAGGAACTTCGGGACCATCAACCTCAATCAGGGCGTTGTTGATGTGGTGTGCATGAAACGATGCCATCATGTGTTCGATGGTGCTTACCACCGCTCCCGCAATACCTATAACGGTTCCACGAGCCGTGTCAACAACATTTTCGGCCAAGGCAGGAATGATGGGATTTCCTTCCAAATCAATTCGTTTGAATCGAATACCTGTGTTTGGCTCTGCTGGCAAGACCGTTGCTGTCACTACCTTTCCGGTATGCAAACCCTTGCCCGAAAACGATACCTTTTGCGAAATTGTCCTTTGCTTTGTCATAAGACGTTTTTTTGTGGTGCAAAAATAATGATTTTTCCCGAAAAATAAAAATGTGGATTTTATTGCAAGTGAGCTTCTAAATCTGCTCGCATTTGCCCAACAACGGGGAGTGATTTCTGTGCCTTGAAATCAAAATGCACAATGACATTTTTTGAACGGGCACACAATGTCCCATCTTGCCAAAGTTCCTGCATAACGTCGAAGGATGAATTTCCCATACGACTAATCCACGTCTTAATATTTACAGGGCTATGGAAGAATATCTGATGAAGATAGTCAACCTCCATGCGAGCCAAAATTAGGTTCCATTTGTCAAAAGCCATAGTAGGATTCAATATCCTGAACAAAGGAGTACGTGCCTCCTCGAACCAACAAGGCAAAACCGTGTTGTTGATATGCCCGAGTGCATCGGTGTCGGCAACACGGGGAGTAATAGTGTATTCGAACATTTAGGGAAGAATTATTTCAAACAAATCATTCAATTGCAAAAGACTGTTTTTGCTCGTATCCTGAAAGTCAACCACTATATTTCCCTCGTACGAGTCGGTCAACGTCATCTCTGCCGATTTCACTATTGATGAATAGGACGTTACAAGTGGCAACACATCCATTTGTTCCAAATATTGTTTCGCCATCTTCGGATAATTGTCAATTGAGAAATCCACGTAATGGTACGAGGCACAACCATCGGCCTTGGTAACTAAGTCCAAAACCGTCTCGCCTTGCATCAATGGGTGATATTGGGAGTTGTCAATCAAACTCTGTGCATACTCCTTGTCGGTTGAAAGTGCCAAGAAATCGTCCTTGCAAACTATGTACGACGGAAAGCCCATAATCTTTGAGAAATTATACAATCCGGGGGTAATCTGCTCGCACACATCGGGTGAAATGTGAGTCAAGACCATGTTGGCAATTCGGGAATTGTTCATTTTCAAGGCACACGCAATATGCGGGAACGTTGTTTTTTGTTCTTTGCTGAGATGATTCCAAAGGAATTTGCCTCCCTGGGTGCTTTTCTGTGGCGAAAATTCCCAGCTGCGAATTTGTTCCAAGGTAACGTCATACATCGAAAATACACCGTCACCTTCAAACGATTTTAGGAAATCTTCCAACGTTATGTCCAACTTAGCCAACTCCTTCTCAATATATTTTCCACCCTCGGTTTCCTTGATTTGGTCCATGAAACGCATAGGGTCAACCGATATGGTCATAAACCATAACGTATTCTTAGGCAATATCTTACAAAAATCTTTGTCAAAAGATTTTGTCGTGAAATTATTCTTTTTCCAAAAGCGTTTGAAAGCACCGCTCGGGTGACATGCAAGCGAAATCGTGACATTTTTATCGAATTTCGTATTCAACTGAATATAATTGCCACGCAAAACCTTTTCAGGAACGTCATGCAACATCAATATTTGCGGCAACTGTTTATGCCAAACCAAATAGGTATCTATCATTTCCGACGTTGACACCCACATGCTCACGTCGGATTTTTCCTCCCAAAAATCGGCGAAGTCACTGTTTTTAGCCAATGAGTTCGGTTTGGGAGAAAATATTGCGTTGACACATTCAGTAATGCCTTTTGTGTGAATTGTGGAGCAACCAAACACGGCAATCTCATTATTAAAGGCAATCCATGAAAAACGGTCGTTACGGTTTATGTAGCAACGGCAGTTTTCCACCGTTTCCAACACTTGATAATTGGCACTCATCGTTGTATGCAGATATGCGTCAAACATGGCAGAATCAGCCAACATGACCGACATACAGTTATATACGTTGCGGAACTCCTGCGAAGGAATCATATATGCTGCGACATCCGATAAATTTAGGATTCCCGTCTTTTCGTTCGGTGCGTAGAATGCCTCAATCGCCAAGTCGAATGTTTCGTTTGAAAAACCATATTTTGCGAAATAATTCAAGATTCGCTTGGCGGGAACGCTTTTACGAAAATCGACATTTTCAGCGATAGATTTTTGATTCACCACAATCACCGATGCCGTACCTTGCGGAATGTATAAAACTTGTCTTGGCGTTTCTTTACACGAGCAAAAAACGACAACTGACGTTATAATTGTTAGGATTATCTTCAAAAAATTACATCTCATACTAAACCATACTTTCTTACAAAGTTACGAAAAAAGAAAATTTAACAATCTCTTTTTCTATATTTTTCTCAAAAACACAAAAACCATTTGTCCGAACATGAGAAACGTCGGTTTCATCGCATTTTGCAAAAATACAAGAAATAGGATTATTTCTGATAATTTACAAGTACTTTCGAATCCGAACATTCGTAGTGTACTTGCGGAATTGTCAATTCAATTGTCTGCAAGGTTTCTTGCAAAGTCATGTCTTGGTATGTGCCAGTCAGATTGAATTGTGGAACTTCCGTGTTTTGTGTCGCATACGTGAATTCACAATGATAATGTCTTGCCAAATCGGAATACACGTGAGATAAAGGCGTATTGCTGAATTTCAGTATGCCCGTCTTCCATGACAAGAGATTTACATCGGTATTGGCTGATGCGATGAGCGTGCCATTTTGTAAATCGGCTCTTTCACCCGTTTCCAATAGTACCGACTGACTTCCGTTGGAAACAGAAACTTTTCCTGATTCGACCACAACGTAAGTTTCGTCAATGGTATTTACATGAAACGACGTTCCAAGCACCGTAATCGTCAAATTGCTGTCAATCAATGTGAATGGAGCTGTTTCATCGTGAAATATTTCACAGAAGATGTTTCCCGTAGCCGAAATTGTTCTCTTTTCTTTCGGAAATTCCGAAGGATAGGTTACGCTTGCACCTTGGTGTAAATATATGGTAGAACCATCGGGAAGCGTGACATTAGAGATTGCAAGTTCGTTGTTGGTAATCGTTATATTTTCTATTTGACTGCGGTTGAAAACCGTAAAACATCCAATAATAATAAGTGCAATGGCGGCAACGGCGCTCAATTTTTGCCATAATGCAATAGAAATAGTCTTCTTAGCCGTCTTTTTCTCAAAGTCGGCAAATGCCTTGTCACTATTGAATTTATTTGAATGGAGCGAATACCATAACGAGCAAGCATCCGTAAATTCTTGCTTGTTGGCGTCGTTTTCTTTTACCCATCGAAGTAGTTCTGTTACTTCTTGGGGCGTCGCCTCGTGTGAAAGGTATTTGTCTATTAACGTATTCATATTTGTTTCGTTTGCGTATGTATGACAATTACAAATCAATTTCCCCTACATTGTTATGAATTATTTTCACTTTTATTGTGAAAATTTTTTCGAATGATTGAAAAAGCCCTTGATATATTTGCTTCCACGGCTTTTAGGGAAATGTCAAGCTCTTCGGCAATCTCTTTGTTTTTCAACCCTTCGAATTTACTCATCCTAAGCACTTCCTGACAACGTTCCGGAAGCGTTTCAATAAGTGATTTCAGCTGCTTTATCTGCGTTTCGTTGTCTGCTTCGGTAGTCGAACTCATTGTTTGTTCTTCCAAATCTTTGAGTTCTTTCCACGCTTCGTTTTTATATACATCGGCTAATTTGTTGCGTTTTATGAAGTTCAGACATTGGTTTTTGACCGAACGGAACAAATATGCCTGCATATTTTCAATTTCGTTGATTTTATCTTTTTGCTCCCATAATTTCAACATGACATTCTGAACAATCTCCTCCGCATCGTTCTCGTTTTGCAGAAAACCATAGGCGAAAACGCACAAACGGGAGTAGTACGTCTTATAAATCGATTGAAAGAAAGAATTCCAATCGATGTTGTTTCCTCCTATGTTTTGAATGTCACTCATAAAAAAAAGAAAAGACACAGAAAATCTGCATCTTTTCGTGTAGTTTACTGATTATTAGCCGGTTGTGTCGGCTGAATGTTATTCAAGTCTGTCAATTTCGTTTTGTTGACAAATGCTGCATAACCAATGCTCGTGGTTCCCGTAGGATATTCCTCCAAGAAATAATAGGTCGCCCCCCACGTATGTTCCACCATGGTGTAGATTTCCACCCGTGTTCCGTCGTTCATAAACACACGAGTCGTTTTCTTGTGAGAATCTTGCGTCACTTCTATTGTACGCTCGTTCGGGTATTTGTGTCTCAAGGAATCTTGATATGTTGCAAAGTCCACGACTTTCTTTACTGGCTCCTGTTGTACAACCTTTGGCTTCTCTGCCAAGTTTATCGGTTTGGCAGGTTCTGGTTTCGGTTCTTCTTTTGCGACGACTGGTTCTGCCGCTTTTTGTTTCTTTTCCTTCTTTTTGGGTTCTTCTTTCGCAATTGCCGTGTTGCGTTTTGTTTCTTCGCTGAAGAATTCGTCCATTAGACGCATGGTTCTATTTCCCTCGGCTACGTTGGAACTTGATGCATATACTTGTTGTTGCAATTCTGTACGGAATATTTCCTCTACTTGTTGGTCGGTCAAAGGAACGTATGCAGGGTATGTCTTAGGACCTTCTTCGTTTTCCTCAACGTGCGCAAGTTCTTGGGCAATCAATGAGTCAAGGTTGATACCAAGTAATTCTGCCTTGGTCTCAAAACGCTCAAGTTCGGTTTTTATGTCTTCCAATTTATAATATGAATACAAACGATGAGGTTTCAACTTTGCCGCTTCCGAGAAGAATTTTCGAGCAGCGTAAAACTGCTTCTTCTCATAATACACCGTTCCTTGGTTGATAAGTGCCATATAGCGTTTCTCGGCTTTGATGGAATCCTTGTGAGTTTCCGCCCCGTTTTGCGCCATCTCAAGTTGTTTCTCAAACAATTCGGTGTTGACTATACGTTGTTGTATCATATAATCTATGTCAAGGTCGTAGTTGAAGCCTTTGTATTGCTTTTCGTATGCAATGTAATGGAATGTTTTGTTAAACAGATGTTTGTATTTATCTTCGGGATTGAATAAGTGGTATGAAATTTCCAACGGACGATAGCAACATTGCGGAGCATTTGACGGTAATTCGAGCATTGCCTCGAACGTCAACGTCTGAAAACCTTCTTTGGAGTATGTAATCACATAGTTTTTCCCGTAGGGGAGATAGACTGCATAATTACCTTTTTCGTCAGTTTTTTCTTCTTTGAAAACGTATCCGCGTTGTGTCACTTTGACGGTAACGCCTTCCGCAGGCCCGTTCACAGCCTTGATTTTACCATAGATTTTGAACTCGTTTTGGGCAGAAATGCCTATTGAAAGTATCGTGCCAAGTATGGCGAAAAGTAATTTCTTCATTGTTTTAATTATTTGCGTGCAAATATATCCGTTTTTTTAGAGTATTGAAATGAACTAACATTCTTTTATAACAATGTTTTCAACCGACGAAAGCGAACGAGATTTTGGGAAGAGGGTTGATTCGTTTTTTGAAACTTTTGAAGAATAATTGTTTGTGGCATTATATTTGCTTTTATTTTTGTAAAAAAAAAATAGAAAAAATGAAACGGATACACTTTTTAACACTTGGTTTTATTGCAACTGTATCGCTGTTAGCTACAAGTTGCGAAAGGGAGTACATTACAGAAGAGTACTACACCGAATATGGATCGAAAGTCTATACTCGTGAATATGCCATAAGAGGAGATGAATGGCAGGAAGGATATTATGGTGATGGTCGGAAATATTTGTTTGCCGAATGTGAAGATCCCGACATTACGAACAATGTGGTGAACAAAGGTGCGGTTTTGGCCTATTATTGGTTTATGTATGATGCGGAAACAAATTCTTACTCTTGGAATATGCTTCCGTATGTTTACCCGTTTTTATATACTAATGAAGCCGGTGACACACTTGCACTAGGAGAGAATTTTCGTTTTGAGTATGAGAAGGGGCTTATAACTTTTGTAATG
>JAEEQV010000399.1:0-2343 GCA_016285445.1 Bacteroidales bacterium | reverse complement strand
TGACCCTCTGCCCGAGGATGCGCCGTTTTTTGTGAAGGATTATTACGACTATTATAAAGCTCCACGTGGCTACCACAAGCGCAGCGGCAACTCCAACGACGGTTGGAATGTGATTGGCTGTCAGTCGTTTCTCAACCAAAAACTCCTCTGTTACGCCTCCGAAATCGAGAGTCCCGTGCTGTTGATTCACGGCGAAAAAGCCCACAGCCGCTATTTCAGCGAGTACGCTTTTGCTCAGATGACAGGCAAACAAGTTGAGAATCAATCCGCTAAGGAAGGCAACAAGGAACTCCTGATAATCCCCGGCGCAGTGCACACCGACCTCTACGACAACAAGGCGGGCGTGATTCCATACGACAAGATTGAGGCATTTTTCATTGAAAATTTGAAATAACTATAACTATGCAAGAAATAAACTTCAACACCGTCCAAGAGTTCAACGATTAGTACGGCATCGAAACTCTGCATCCGCTTGTGAGCGTGTTCCGGTACAATTAGTCGGTAATCGTTGAAGAAAGCAATGTGCATTACGGCATTTACGCGCTGTTTCTCAAAGAGAACAAGGGCTGCAAACTCTCTTACGGGCGCACCAAATACGATTTTGACGAGATGACCGTAACATCTTTTGCGCCCGGGCAGACTATCCACATAGAGCCGAACCCTGACGTTGCTATGCCCAAATGGACGGCGTTGGTGTTTCATCCCGATTTTCTTGCACGCACGCAGTTGGGACGGCAGATGTCGCGCTACGAATTTTTCTCCTATTCGAGCAACGAGGCGCTGCACCTCTCAACGGGCGAAATTGAGATTTTCCGCAGCGTTTTGGATATGATAAGTCAAGAACTCCACCATGCCATCGACAAGCACAGTCGTGAATTGATCGTGTCGAACATCGAACTACTACTCAACTACTGTCTACGATTCTACGACCGTCAGTTCATCACTCGTGAGGAAATCAACCATGCGACGGTGCAGCGTTTCGAGTCGCTTTTGGACGATTATCTGACCGAAAAGGCAGAAACTAACGGTATTCCAACAGTGGCTTATTTCGCTGAACAATGCAACCTTTCAGCTGGTTACTTTGGTGAGCTGGTAAAAGTGGAAACAGGCAAAACGGCACAAGATTTTATCGCAGACAAGATAATCCGACAAGCTAAAGAACTACTTAACAACCAAACGTTAAGCATCGCACAGGTGTCCGATCATCTTGGCTTTGGCTATCCTCAACATTTCATACGCTTCTTCAAACGTAAAACAGGAAAGACTCCGACAGAATACAGAGCCGCATAGGATTCGTATATAACCTATATAACCTTGAATTGTGATAGACGGCATTAAATGGCAGTTAAAGCAGATGCAAACTAAAGGTATTATCCGCCGTGTTGGTCCTGACAAGGGTGGACATTGGGAGACTGTTAATCAGTAATATATATCCGATATTGAAGGGACTTAAAAATACAGCAATGTTGATAGCTAATTTAATAAAATAAAATCCTGAAAATTGAAGGGATAATTGTATATTTGCAATCAAACAAGAAAATAGTTTGAAAAAATAAAACAGTATTGAATGAAATAAATATAGGTTAAATTAACATATTATTAATTAAGCGTTTGCTACTATTCGAGACTTTCCGAAAATTTGGCGATTAGAAGAAAATGTCAATCATAGAATAAGTTCAGTAAACGTCCACGTTTTGCGTGGACGAAACTTATTTGATTGACAGGTCACGCCAAATACCTCGGAATACAATAAGTGATGTCCACGCTTATTGTATTCCAAAGTATTAAAACGTAGCCTGTATCATCGATAAGTTGCTGAACGCCGTAAAAAGCAAACTAATCAATGATAACAAAAGATAATTTACCAAAAGTTCTTGAATTCTTAGGATTTGAAAAAAAAGGAAATACATATTGCAAGACTTTTGCTGATTTAGAGTCGTGTACAATCAGCGTTGATTTCAAGAACAAGCAACTGAATTATCCCGAAAACCTCGGCTTCAAAATCAACGACCGCACAACCTGCAATTTTGAGCATCCCGAAAATTTTGTAGTCTTTGAGTGTGTCCACCGTCTGTTGGAAAAAGGCTACCGCCCCGAACATATCGAACTCGAAAAGCGTTGGAACCTCGGACACGACAGCAAAGGTGGAAAAGCAGACATTTGCGTTTACGACAAGGACGGCGGCAATATGCTCATTATCATCGAATGTAAAACCGCCGGCTCGGAACATTCAAAAGCCTTGAAACTCTTGAAAGAAGACGGCGGACAACTGTTTTCGTATTGGCAGCAAGAGCGTTCTACAAAATGGCTGTCGCTGTATGCGTCGGATTACAAAGAGAGTGA
>JAEEQV010000398.1:0-2343 GCA_016285445.1 Bacteroidales bacterium | reverse complement strand
TTGGAAAAATGAAATAGACGTGTAAATCAAGGTATCTTGCTTTGATTTTTTTTATTTTTGTCAATCAAATAATAACAGATATGGCAGATTCAAACTTCGTTCTTTCCGATATTTTACGAAACAACATACGAAACATCACACCGTATTCAACGGCTCGAGACGAGTTTCAAGGCGTGGCATTGGTCAATCTCGATGCAAACGAAAATTCCTTTGGTTCGGTGGGAAATGGCAACTACAACCGCTATCCCGACCCGTACCAACACGAATTGAAACAGGTTGTTTCAAAAATTAAAGGCATGCCCGTCGACCAGATGTTTCTTGGCGGTAGCGGTAGCGACGAAGGCATCGGTCTGCTGTACACTGCGTTTTGCGAACCCGGCGTTGACAACGCGATTGTTTGTCCGCCGACGTACGGAATGTACGGCGTTTCGGCAGAAATAAACGATGTTGCCTGCAAGGAAGTTCCGCTTACCGAGGATTTTCAACTTCAAGCAGACAAGGTTATTGCCGCAATGGACGACCACACGAAACTTACGTGGATTTGCTCTCCGAACAATCCATCGGGGAATTCTTACGACCGCGAGTCAATCCGAAAAGTGATTGTAGCAGCCAAAGGAATCGTTGTAATTGACGAGGCATACATTGATTTCAGCACAGAAAAATCGTGGTTGTACGAACTCGAAAAATACCCGAATTTAGTTGTGTTGCAGACGTTCTCAAAAGCATGGGGACTTGCAAACTGTCGTTTGGGAATGATGTTCGCATCAAAAGAAATTATAGCTGTCATCAACAAAATTAAATTGCCGTACAATATGAACGGCATGATGCAAAAATATGCCTGCGAGATTTTGTCGAAATACGCTTCGCAGAAAGATGACTACGTGGAAGAAATTCTTGCAGAACGAGAAAAATTGATTCCCGAATTGGAAAAAATTCCAGCCGTACAGAAAATTTATCCAAGCGACGCAAACTTCTTGCTGGTGAAAATCACTAATGCCCACGAAGTATATAAATCCCTTGTGCAACAAGGAATTATCGTTCGCGATCGTACAAAAGTATTTCTTTGTCAAGATTGCCTAGGAATCACCGTGGGAACTGCCAAAGAAAACAAAATGCTGATAGAGAAACTGAAAGAAATCTGTAAATAATTGTGAATTTCTATAGGTTGAATTTGTGAAGCAATAGTTATAGCAATCTCGTAATACAGGCATAAAAAAAGGCAACTCTTTCGGGTTGCCTTTTTCTCTTTGTGTTCCAAACGATTAGAACATTGTTTTGTGACATTTTAATTTATATTCACCACCACCTGGCAATTTATCATAACCGTCGGTATTGCTATCTTTACATTTATCTTTGTCATCTAAATCGTATCCAACAGTTTTTGATTTTGATACTCTGTCACCATCTTCATTTTTTGTAATTTGTTTACAAACGCAGTCTCTTGAGCAAGATGAGAATGCTGCAAGCATTCCGAATACTGATAATACTAATAAAACTTTTTTCATAATTTTAATTTTTTAAGTTTATACTGCACAAATATACAAATTATGTAATTACCTCATTTCATTCGAGTTGGATTTTTTATCGTTTTACGTCGAAAAACCGACAAACATGGATTTTTTACCTATATTTGTGAAGTAAAATTAAAGAAATGGACATAAAAAATTTAGTTCTATCCTTCATACGCATTATATTGGGCTGTACATTTTTACTATCAGCCGCCCTCAAACTCGTTTCCATTGAAAATTTTGAATTGTACGTTTACAGTTTTGGATTCTTCAGCTTTGTTCTCGTTTCCTTTCTCACAAGATTTCTGATTTTATGTGAGTTTTTAATAGGCATCGCACTGATTTTCAGAATATTCTATAAACAAACATGGTGGGCTGCAATTGCAATGCTTTGTGGATTTTCACTGTTTCTTGTGTATGCGGCAATGTTCCGGGGCGACGAGAACTGTCATTGCTTCGGCGACGTTATTGAACTGAACCCGATACCTTCTATTCTCAAAAATATATTGCTCACCGGGTTATTATTATTCGTTAAGCAACAGAAAGAATTGCATCATCCAATTAAACCATACGTTATTACAATTTCGATTTTAAGTGCATTGTTCATTGCATTTTTGGGCGTGCCGCCGCACGTGCTATATTCTAAAATTTTCAGTGACAGCGAAGAACGTTTCAACCCAACTGCTTTTGCCACCACAATGACAACCGAGCCGTACAATGCAATTATAGACTCAACACACAATGAAATCATAGGATTTGTTTCGGCCAGCTGTAGCCATTGCAAAGCAGGAAACAAAATAATGCAAGCCATCTTTGAACAAAATGATTTAGACAT
>JAEEQV010000397.1:0-2365 GCA_016285445.1 Bacteroidales bacterium | reverse complement strand
GGAACGAAATTGTTTGATATTTTGCTTCGATGGCAATTGCTGCTTGTAATGCTCCTGATGAGGTTTTCGCTACTCGTAGTCGAATATTTAGATTATTTGGATAAACACCTGTGAATCCCCATATTTTAATAGGTTCAACCAGCTGTAAATCCATTCGAATTTCTGTAGCTGTTTCCGAATAGGAAACTTTGAACACACAGTCGTTGAGGGAATTATCTTCCAATAAACAAAAGTATTCTTTATTGGTACCGCTAAAATACGTGTCGGGAATGTACTTTTTGCTTTTGGAATTTTCTATGAAACCCGCCCCGTGGTAAAGTGTTTCCCATTTTTCGTTGGAATGGGAATAGTATTGAATGCCTTTGAGCGTGGAGATGGAATGAAAAATCTTCGCTATTTCTTGTAAATTTTTGTTTGTGTTCAATATGAAAACTTTTTCCTTCGTGAAGTTGGGATTGTCAATGGCAATAACGTGCAAAGTAGCCAAGAGCAGAATAAAAAAAAGGAATGTTCTTTTGATGTGATTCATAAAAAAAGAATTTCACGGCAAAAATCGGAAATATTTCTCATTTGGTTGTAGAAGAATTGATGAAAATTGTGAAAAAGCAAGGTAAAAATGTATCTTTGTGCAGAAATGATATGATTATAAAATAAACAAGTGGCAAATACACAATCTTTTGATTATCAACGACTCAGAACTTTCACGACAAAAGTTCTCGAAGCAATCGGACATTCCCACGAAGATGCTCTTTTGGCATCGGACGTGCTTTTAACGGCTGATTTGCGTGGTATTGACTCCCACGGCGTTGCTCGTCTTCGTGGTTACATAAATTTGTGGAAGGCAAACCGTATGAATCCACAACCAAAACTGAAAATTGAACACGAAACGCCTTCTACGGCGACAATCGACGGCGACAACGGTCTTGGGCTTGTTGTGGCACCAAAGGCAATGCAAATTGCAATAGAAAAGGCGAAAAATGTTGGTTGCGGTTTCGTGGCTATCAACAATTCAAACCACTTTGGTATTGCCGGCTATCACGCTATGATGGCATTGCCGCACGATATGATTGGTTTTGCTTCGACAAACGCCACGCCGACGACTGCTCCGACGTTCGCAAAACAAAAAATGTTGGGAACAAATCCTATCGCTGTAGCATTTCCGGCAGGAAAACAACCTGATTTGGTTGCCGATTTCGCAACAACAGCAACTGCCGTTGGTAAGTTGGAAATCTTGCAACGCAAAGGTGAAGACGCTCCGCAAGGCTGGATTCAAGATAAAGATGGTAATCCTACAACCGACTCGTTCGGTCTAAAAAAAGGCGGTATGTTGCTTCCTCTCGGTTCCGACCGCGAACACAGCAGCCACAAGGGATTCTGCCTTGGCTCCATCGTCGATATTATGTGTGCCGTGCTTTCGGGTGCCAATTATGGCCCGTGGGTGCCTCCGTTCCTTGCGTTCCTGCAACCTCGCGAGGATTTGGTAGGAAAGGGGATCGGACACTTTGTGGGCGCTATGCGTGTTGATGCGTTCCGTCCCGTTGACGATTTCAAGAAAAACCTTGATATTTGGATTGAAGCAATGCGTAAATGCGAACCAACTCCGGGTCACGACCACGTAATCATTCCTGGCGACCCAGAACGTGAAATGACGGCTGAGCGTATGAAATCGGGTATTCCTTTGTTGATGCCTGTTGTGGAAGATTTACAAGACATTGCGAAAACATTTAACGTTGAACTGTAATGGAAACTAACTTTTTTGTAAAATCTCACGGTTTGGGCAACTGCTACATCGTGATTGATTCCGATAAAATTGATTTTGAGCTGACCGACGAACGTGTCATTCGTATTTGCGACTTGCATTTTGGCGTCGGTTCCAACGGCATCTTGCTCAAAGTGCCTTCGAAAATAGCCGATTTCGGATTGAAAATCTATAATACCGACGCGTCAATCGCCGAAAACTGTGGTAACGGTCTGCGTATTTTTAGTAAGTTCTTGCACGATTACGGATATCTTTCGTCTGACAAATTCACGGTTGACATTCTTGGTCGTTTGATTCATTGCGAGATTTTGGAGAAAAATGCCGCTGGCAAGGCCATAAAAGTTCGTGTTGATATGGGTAAGGCGAATTTTGTGGCAAAACAAGTCCCTGTGAATTTCCCGAAAGAAGAATGTATCAACGAGCCGGTTACGTTTGGTGGCAAGGAGTTCAGAATCAATTGTGTATCGGTGGGAAATCCGCATTGCGTGGTGTTCCGTGACGAGTTGAATCAGGAAGAACTTTTGAAATATGGTCCGATTATAGAAACCGACAAAAAGTTTCCAAATCGCACCAATGGTCCGTTTGCCCACGGGGTAAATCGTAATT
>JAEEQV010000396.1:0-2380 GCA_016285445.1 Bacteroidales bacterium | reverse complement strand
TGCTACACACATGATTGTTGAAATAATGTCGGAAAGACATCTTAGACGTGACATCCAAGTTTTGTTGTTCAATCCCATTGTTTGGAACATACTCCAAAAACCGTGAGTTAGGTGGAACCAGATGGCTACCAACCAAACCATATACGTGATAACTACCCATGGTTTGCTGAACCAATACATTATAAATGATGATCCGTCAGCGTACGAAGATGCTCCAATTTCTGCATCAAGAGGGATATTTGCGATTTCCGCAAATTGCATTTTCGACCAAAACATCCACAAGTGGAGTATCAAAC
The DNA here is from genome assembly GCA_016285445.1 of Bacteroidales bacterium. GTDB lineage: Bacteria > Bacteroidota > Bacteroidia > Bacteroidales > UBA1715 > UBA1715. The sequence goes on along the minus strand of JAEEQV010000396.1, from coordinate 2,084 downwards.
CAACGAAAATTATCACTCCTAATGCGAACATATTTTTTGATGCCCATTCTACCGAAGCAGGACGAACTTCGCTGTCATAGCGGTCCGCACCACGTGCTTTTCTATTTTGTATAGTTAAGATTGTTCCATACGCAATGTGGATGATGAATCCAAGTGCTATAATGCCAGTACCAACCAAGGCATACCAGTTTGCACCCAAAAATTCACAGATTGCGTTGTACGCCTCTGGACTAAAAATGTGAACAGCGTTCATTGTCGCATGAAAAAGCAGGAACAAAACGAAGAACATTCCTGTGATACTCATCAGAAGTTTCTTCCCGATGGACGATTTAAGTAATGTTGGATTTGACATACATTTATAATTTTAAGTTTTGTTATTAAATTTATGCCACAAAGATAAACTTTTACTCTGAATTAACAAACATGAAATTTAAGATTCTGTTGAGAAATAATTCAATTAGTTACTTTCGGCTGGTGACAGCTCATTATGAATAGTACCGAATGTTTTCCCATACTTCTTGAAAACCAACAGATATTTTTTACCCATCGTCAATTTTCGTTTTTTGAGGGTTGCCATAGGCTCAATTTTTTTTTCTCTCTCGAGAGAAAATTTTTTCTCTCCCTATTTTCAAAATTTTTTGTCTCAATTTGAATTTTTTTCTGTCTTACCAGGGTGGAAAAAGTATTGACGGTTTTGGGAAAATAACGGAAAACCAACAAATATTTTTTTTATTCATTCTCTGTTACTTTCTGTCTACAGCGACAGAAAGTAACCAAAGAACGCCGGCGACGCTGCATTCTCGCTAAAAATCTTATCTCTCCGCTAAACTCTCGGGGATGGCTCCACCCACAAACCAACGCCGCCAAACCGAGAGTTTTTAACGCTTCGTTCAAAGATTTTCTTCACGCTCGCCTGCAAAGTCGCAACGCTGTCGTTACGTGAGCAAGATATTCTCCGACTTAGCTGGTTGGCGTATAGAAAATCAACAAAGTGCAGCGTTAAAAAAGAATAGCATTGCCCTGCGTTGGGATTGTGAGGAGCGGCAATTTTATTCTTTTAGCGGAACGACGTTGATTTTTAGCCAAGCAGGTACGTCGGTGGCTTTTCTTTGGGTTCCGTTTCTTTTGCCACCAAAAGAAATGGAACAAATATCTGCAAGATTAAAGTGTATAATTCCGAAATAAAAAAATAGGGCTGTCACATTGTGGCAGCCCTACTTTTATAATAGTGAGACAAATATTATTTGTCACATACAGAGTTATACAACTTAATCTGGTTAGAAAGGATTTTCGTGAAGCCTTTCACGTCTTCGCCAGAGAAAGCAGTGTTGATTTCGCCGTATTGAGCAAACTTCGCCTGCATTAAGTCATATTTAGAGTCAATGCCGATAACGGTGAAATTGTATGGTTTCAGTTCTACGAACACTTTTCCGCAAACGTGCAACTGAGAATCTTCGAGGAATTTCTCGATGTTGCGCATAACAGGTTCCTGATATTGTGCTTCGTGGAGCAACATGCCGTAGAAATTTGCCAATTGTTCTTTCCAGTACAATTGCCATTTTGTCAAGTTATGTTTTTCCAACATGTGGTGTGCCTTGATAATCACCATAGGAGCGGCTGCTTCAAATGCAACACGGCCTTTGATGCCGATGATGGTGTCGCCCACGTGCATATCACGTCCGATAGCATATTTCGAAGCAATTTCGTTCAGTTGTTTGATGATATCAACAGGATTTTCGTAAAGAACGCCGTCCATAGAAATCAGTTCGCCTTTGTCGAATTCCAGTTCGATGGTGCGAGCGTCGGTGTTTTCCAATTGTGAAGGATAAGCCGATTCTGGAATCGTCTGGTTTGAGTGAAGTGTTTCCTTTCCGCCGATGCTTGTTCCCCAAATACCTTTGTTGATAGAGTATTCGGCTTTCTTCCAGTCGGAAACGATGCCTTCTTTCTTCAAATATTCAATTTCGTATTCGCGAGTCAATTTTTCGTCACGAACAGGCGTAAGAATCTCGATTTCAGGGCAAATCACGTTGAAAGCCAGGTCAAAACGAACTTGGTCGTTGCCAGCGCCCGTGCTACCGTGA
>JAEEQV010000029.1:0-12954 GCA_016285445.1 Bacteroidales bacterium | reverse complement strand
GAAATGGGACTTGCCCAAAGGGAAACTCGAAAAGGGCGAAACACCCGAAATTGCGGCAATACGCGAGGTACAAGAAGAAACGGGCCTACAATTCGTCAAGGAGAAATCGCTTCGTTGCACGACATGGCACACTTACGACACGTATGGCGAGCCAGTGTTGAAACAAACATATTGGTTCAACATGGAAACCACGAAAAATCAGGACAGCAAACCACAAACTGAGGAGGATATCACCGAATTGCAATGGTTGCCCGAATCGGAATTTTCAAAAGTTTTGGGAAATACGTTCCCGTCAATCGTGGAGGTAATGAATAAAAGGTAATTATTCCCAACCTTCGGTATCAGCTTTTTCGGGTGCAAAATAACCGCCAATGCCAACATCGATTCCTGCTTTGTGCGCTTGGCTGAGTTGGTATTTTCGCATGATGCGGTACGTGCGACCGTCTTTCACAAAATAGGCGCCTGTTTGGTGAAAGCGGAACGGCACATGTTTCTCAATGCATTGCTGCCGTATGTCGAGAATCCATTCATAGTGGCACGGACGGGCGTTCACACCCGATTCTCCGCCAACCGACACTTCTTCTATCGTATTGTCAAGATAGGGCAGGAGATTGATAGGCCCGAGCAGCGGAGCCACGGCAAGGATCTTGTGTTTGATTGGTGCCGATTTAAATATGGGCAGTCGGTAGTCGGCCATTTCCTGATTTTCTATGGTGCAACCTATCAGAACGTTGTCGTAGCCGTCGCCCCAGTCGTCGGGAATGCACTCCGCAAAACGGTCGATGCGTTTGGTGAACAAAAAGAACATGCAGTCGCTTCGTTCGCGCATCATACGCCAGCATTCGGGACGCCATTCGTCGGCATCTTTCAGGAAAAAATCGGAGGTAAAACACGTGAAGATGACTTTCCCCGACGGAATCTTGTATGACTTGTCGCGTTTTCGTTTCACGGGCAAGTCGAAGGCAGCCGTTTTTCGGGCAACGTTGCTCCCTATTTCGCAGCCGTACATCTCGTCTTGCCTATACACATAACAATATTTGCAGCCGGGGCTGATTTTTGTGCAACCGTGCCACGGATTCCAGTCTGCGTATGTATTCCACGAATCTGACATAATTTTTTGTACAACAAAATAACAAAAAAAGAGCGGGATTTTCATTCAATATCCGAAATCAAAATAGAAAATCGTATATTTGCTTGTTAAAAGATTAAAAAAATGAGAAAACTGTATTCTGTCATCTGTTTTTTATGTAGTCTTTTTCTGTTCGTCAGCTGCCAGGATGACGTAGAAATTGAGACTGGCGAGGCGAGCAATATAACGTATCAGGGTGCTGAGGTCACGTGTAGGATAGTTTCGAGTGAGGTGTCGCTTGCAAATGCCGAGTGTGGCGTGTTGTATAGCACTTCAGAAACCGATGTGGAACATGGGGCAGGTTTTGAGGCAAAAAGTGAGGACTTCAACGGAGAGACATTCACTGCAATGCTTTCATTCACGACAGTGGACGATTTTTCAAAACCGGGAACAAAATATTACTATTGTGGCTATGTGTATGCAAACAATAATTGCTACTATGGCAATGTTCGTTCGCTTAGGACGGGACAAAAAGAATAAACAAATTGATTATTAACGTAAAACAGACTATTATGGCAAACGAAAACAAACAACAAGGAACTTCGACATCAACAACGAAGAATGCGTTCAACCTCTTTTCGGGCATTGTTAAATTCATAAAAAAAGTGATGAGCAGAAGCGAAGCTGCTGATAAAAAATAAGAGCTATAGTTAAGGTTTTCAAGATAGAGAATAAAGTTTTTTCACTTGTAAATCTTAAATCTTAATTTTAAATTTTTACTTTTGGCGCAAATTAAAATTGTTTAATAAATAGATAAAAAAGTATGATTAACTCACAGGACATTAAGAAAGGTGTGGCTATCCGTATGGATGGGAAAATTTATGTTTGTATAGATTTCTTGCACGTAAAACCAGGTAAAGGAAATACAATTATGCGTACCACGTTGAAGGACGTTGTTTCTGGTCGTGTGCTTGAACGCCGTTTCAATATCGGTGAAAAATTGGAAGATGTTCGCGTTGAACACCGTCCATATCAATATTTGTATCAGGAAGGAACTGACTATGTGTTCATGAATCAGGAGACTTTCGAACAAATCAACGTAATGCACGATTTGATTTCAGGTGTTGATTTTATGAAGGAAGGTGACGTTGTGGATGCTGTTTTTGATGCTTCTACAGAAACGTTGTTGTTCGCTGAAATGCCTCAGATGGTTGTTTTGGAAGTTACTTACACCGAGCCAGGCGTAAAGGGCGATACTGCTACAAATGCAATGAAACCTGCAACAGTAGAGACTGGTGCGGAAGTTCGCGTACCTTTGTTTATCAATGTTGGTGAGAAAATTAAGATTGATACGACTGACGGCTCTTACAAAGAACGTGTAAAATAACAAAACTATGTGAGCCATGACGCAAGAAAGTCAAACGATTCAACAGCGTTTGGATTTCGCTAATTTTAAGTTGAAATCATTGCTGGGAATTACTTTGGCTATCAATGCGAACAAACCGGCTCGCGAGTTGTTGGACAAATATCAGCAGATACTCTGTACGGGGTTGAATATAAAAACTTTAGCGGTTTTTATCGTTTCAATCGGCTGGAAAAAAGTAATATCAGTTGGTATTGAAGATAATTTTGGAGACAACGCTGATGAGGTTTCGTCAACGTTGTCTCCTTTTTCGGAGATAACGGACTTATCAAAAAGGGAGGAACCTTTTTTTAGAAATTTTGACGTTCTTATTCCTGTTTTTCATAAGGATATACAGTTAGCGTATGTTTTGCTTGGTGAAAATAGGGACGTCGCACAACGGTTTGAGAGACTTTTCGATCATCTTGATATTATTCAAACTTTGACCAACATTGTCGCCGTTGCTTTGGAAAACAAGCGGTTGTATAAAAAATCCTTGGAACAGGAATCTTTGAAAGCAGAACTTGAAGTTGCGTCAAAACTGCAAGCAATGCTGATTCCCAATGCAAATTCCATAAAGAAAAACGATTTCATTTCGGTTTCTACCTATTATCATCCTCATTCGATGGTGGGTGGCGATTATTATGATTTTATCCAACTGAATGATTCCGATTTCGGATTTTGTATTGCCGATGTTTCGGGGAAAGGCATTTCGGCTGCCATGCTGATGGCGAATTTTCAAGCGAATCTGCGGATTTTGTTCAAGAAAAATATTCCGCTTGTCTCATTGATAAGGGATTTGAATCAGAATGTGAACAATAGTTCGCAAGGCGACAGGTTTGTCACATTCTTTGTAGGAAAATACAGCGCCAAACGAAAAAGTCTGCATTACATAAATGCGGGACATAATCCTCCGTTGCTGTTGCGAAAGGATACTTCTGATTTGGTGTACCTGACTGCCGGGTGCGTCGGTTTGGGTATGTTGGAAGAAATTCCCAAAATCACGGCGGGAACGATTGCCATTTCTTCGGGCGATAAATTGTTGTGTTACACCGACGGCTTAATTGAAGCCGAGAACGAACAAGGCGAGATGTATGGCACTATTCCGTTGGAGGGGGCTTTAACCATAGAAGGCAATGCCGATGATGTGATTCATTATCTAAAATCCGATTTGGACACGTTTGTGGGCGATAAGGCCTTGACCGACGACATTTCGATTTTAGGAATAGATTTTTTATAGAAAAATGAAACGACGACTACAATTCTTTTTCCTCTATGTTTTGTTCTGGCTGCTTTTCTTTGAATCGAGTCGTTTATTCTTTTTGCTGTATAATTTGTCATTCACGACAAACACGTCGTTTGTCGATATATTACAATCTTTTGTTTTTGGTTTTCGGCACGATTTGTCATTGTTGGGGTATGTATCGGCAATAATTGCCATTGTTAGTGGCATATCGTTGTTCGTCACTAACAATAAGCGAATACAACGTATTTTTGATTGTATCACTATCGTATTTCTAATCCCGTTCTCCATTCTTTTAGTTTCTGATGCGGAATTGTATCGGAATTGGGGATATAGGACGGATTGCTCCGTGTTGCAGTATCTGGCAACACCAAAAGAGGCGATGGCTTCGCTTCCGTTGTGGCATACGGGCATTCTCGTGTTGCTTTCGGTGGTGTTCTTCGTGGCGTTTTATCTGCTTTATAAAAAATGGGTTTCAAAATATGTGCTGTCGTTCACGCCGACGAATAAATGGTTTGCCCTTTTGTATGTGTGCATATTGGGTATTATGGTGATTCCTATTCGTGGCGGAGTGGGCGTTGCAACATTGAGGACCGGCTCTGTGTATTTTTCGTCCCAAACGTTTGCCAATCATGCTGCGATAAACGATTATTGGCATTTCTTATATTCTTTCGCGTATCAAAACAGGGAACGGCCAGAAGTTTTCATGGAACAACAAGAGTGCGATTCAATTTGCTCTCGCCTGTTAAAGAAGAATGATGTACAACCAATATCATTGTTGAATACGCAAAGACCGAATGTGCTTGTGTTCATTTTGGAAAGTTTCACAGCCGAGCATATTGGCGTGCTGGGCGGAATTAACGGGGTTACACCGTGTTTGGACTCGATTGCGAAATCGGGCGTTCTGTTCCGCAATTGTTATGGAAACGGAACGAAAAGCGAGATGGGCATCGTATCTGTTCTGAGCGGTTATCCCGCGTTGCCCAAAACAGCAATAATCAAATATAACGAAAAAGCCGAAAAATTGCCGTATCTGAGCAAGATGTTCGACTCGTTGGGCTACGATTTGTCGTTGTATCACGGTGGCGACATTCATTTTGCGAATATGAATTCTTATTTTCGTTTTGGAGGATTTGAGAAATGCGTGACGATTGACGATTTCGACCCCAAGGACGGCACGGCGAAGTGGGGCGCGTTCGACCACGTGGTGATGCAACGGATGTACGAAGACTTACATTCGGTGACTAAGCCGTTTTTCACGGTTTGTTACACGTTGAGCAGTCACGAACCGTTTGATGTGCCTATGAAAAGCGAGTTTTTAAAATCAGACGAATATTCAAAGTTCTTGAACTCAATTCATTATGCCGACAGTTGTCTGGGAGATTTTATGAACAAGGCACGAAACGAATCGTGGTGGGATAATACGTTGATAGTGTTCGTTTCTGACCACGGGGCAAGAATTTCAAAAAATGCGCAGATTGTTTCGTCGCAGGAAAAATTCCATATTCCTATGATTTGGTCAGGTGGGGCAATGCGAAAAGACACTGTTATTGACAATTTGCTATGTCAGTGCGATTTTCCCAAAATGCTGTGTAATCAGTTGAATATCAATTCGGAACAATTTGTGTTCAGCAAGGATGTCTTAAAATCCGATAATGCGTTCGCGTTTTATGCGTTTAACAACGGATTTGGCTATCTTCGTGACAACCAGTCGTTTTCGTGGGACAATACAAACTCTCAGATAATAACGCAAACCGATAATTTGCAGGATACCACGATTATGCAGGGAAAAGCACTTTTGCAGAAAGTGACGACTGATTTTTGTGAAAAATAAAGTTGGTGAATTTAGGTAATTGGAAAATTGATTTTTTTGTATATTTGCACAATTTATAAAATCATAACGCTATGTCATATACAACGGATAGAATAATAGGCGAGGGGTTGACCTTCGACGACGTGTTGTTAGTACCTCGCTACTCTGAGGTGTTGCCTTATCAAGTAGATATAACAACAAAACTTACTCGTAACATTTCATTGAATTGTCCGATTATTTCGGCGGCAATGGATACCATTACCGATTCCCGTTTGGCAATAGCGATAGCCCGTGAAGGTGGTATCGGCATCATTCACAAGAATATGTCGATTGAGCAACAGGCGTTGGAGGTAAAACGTGTAAAACGTTGTGAAAACGGTATGATTTACGACCCTGTGACCATCACTCCCGAAGCAAAAGTTGCCGATGCATTCGGTTTGATGCAAGAATTTAAGATTGGTGGTATTCCCGTTGTTGACGAAAATAGAAAATTAGTCGGCATTGTGACCAACCGTGATTTGCGTTTTGTTTCCGACAAGTCGAAAAACATTGCCGAGGTTATGACCAAGGACAATTTGGTGACAATCAAGCAAGACGAAGTAGCGCAAGCAGCCGAGATTCTACAGGCACATAAGATTGAGAAACTTCCTGTTGTTGATGATTCAGGTAAATTGGTAGGTTTGTTGACCTATAAGGATATTTTCAAGGCAATTGATAATCCTCACGCTTGTAAGGATGCAAAAGGACGCTTGCGTGTTGGTGCGTCTATCGGTACGGCAGCAAACACATTTGACCGTTTGGAGGCACTCGTGCAAGCCGATGTCGATGTTGTTGTGATTGATACGGCTCATGGTCATTCAAAAGGTGTGATTGACACAGTTCGTGAGGCGAAAAAACGCTATCCGCAGATTGACTTCATAGCAGGAAACATTGCTACTGGCGAAGCAGCAAAGGCGTTGGTCGAAGCTGGTGCCGATGCTGTAAAGGTTGGTATTGGTCCAGGTTCTATTTGTACCACACGTATTATTGCCGGTATTGGCGTACCTCAATTGTCGGCTGTGTTCGATGTGGCCGAGGCAATTAAGGGTACGGGTGTTCCACTTATTGCCGATGGTGGTATCCGTTATTCGGGCGATATAGTAAAAGCATTGGCGGCAGGAGCAAGTTCCGTGATGCTTGGCTCGTTGTTCGCAGGTTTGGAAGAATCTCCGGGCGACACTATCATTTACGAAGGAAGAAAATTCAAGGCATACCGTGGTATGGGTTCTTTGGAGGCAATGCAACAAGGTTCAAAAGACCGTTATTTCCAATCAAATGTTGCAGATGCGAAAAAGCTCGTTCCTGAAGGTATCGTTGCACGTGTGCCATATCGTGGTACATTGGCTGAGGAGGTGTATCAATTACTTGGCGGTCTTCGTTCAGGTATGGGATATTGCGGTGCTCCGACTATTGCCGAATTACGTAACTGCAAGTTCGTGAAAATCACCAATGCTGGATATGCCGAGAGCCATCCGCACGATGTGACTATTACGAGAGAAGCTCCAAATTATAGCAGATAAGAAGATAGCCTTTGCATTTCATGTTTTGCGAGTACACAGCTGCTTTCCAATAACTTGACAATTTTCGAGATTGCCATGATATTGATTGGCAGGTTTTTATGTATGCGACATAATGAAAGATTGAAAAAATGATACATGATTTGACAAAAGGTCGCCCTGCGAGTGTGATACTTCTGTTTGCCTTCCCCATTATCCTTGGAAACATATTCCAGCAGGTGTATAGTTTGGTTGACTCAATTATCGTTGGTAGATATGTGAGTTATCAGGCATTGGCGGGAGTGGGAATCACCAATGGACTGACGTTTTTCATTTTTGGTTTCGTGTTGGGAATCACTAGTGGTCTCGGCATAAAGACGGCACATTTTTTTGGCGCCAAGGATTTCGTGAAAATGCGTCAATCGTTGGGAACGGGATTCATCATTTGCATCGGGTTGTCAATCTTGTTAACCTCGTTGGCGGTGTTATCTATCAATCCTTCGTTACGTTTTATGGGTGCAGCCGAAGAGATTTATTATTATTCCCAGAGTTACTTGCGAATAACGTATTTCGGACTTGTCTCTCAAATTGCCTACAACGTGGTTGCCTGCATTTTGCGGGCGTTGGGCGATAGCAAGACGCCGTTGCTTTTCCTCATTTTTTCTTCGGTGCTGAATATCGGTCTTGACATTTTGTTTGTGAAATTTTTGGGCTGGGGAGTTCAGGGAGCCGCGTGGGCAACGGTCATTGCACAACTTATTTCGGCAATTTGCTGTTTTATCTATGTTTTTTCCCGCTACAAGGAGTTGCGTTTGCATAGGGAAGACTTCCGAACGAGTTGGTCTTTTGTTTGGGAACATTTACGGATAGGTATTCCTATGGCATTGCAGTTCAGCATTACCGCCTTTGGCGTGATAGTGTTGTATGCCGCTTTGAATGCGTTTCCCACGACATATATCGCAGGTTTTACGTCGGCAAGCAAGATTCAGAGTATTGGTATGCTCGTTCCCATTTCGTTGGGTGTTGCCATTGCGAATTATGTGGGACAGAATTATGGCGCCGGAAATTTGGTGAGAATGCGTGTCGGCGTGAATTCCGCCTTGATTATGTCGTCGTGCGTGTGTGTTGTCGTGAGCGTTACGATGGCTTTGTTTGCCACACCGCTGACCTCGTTGTTCTTGAACACTGACGTTTCTGGTGACGTTTCGGAAATTTATATGGCTTCTACACGCTATTTATACATTTCGGCATTGTTTTTCCCGTTTTTGTTCTTGCTTTTCATATACAGAAATGCGTTGCAAGGAGTGGGGAAGACCTTTATGCCGTTGATGGCGGGCGTTACCGAACTGGTGATTCGTGTCGTTGCCTCCCTGATTCTGCCAAATCATTTCGGATATAACGGTATCATTTTGGTTGACGTGTTGGCGTGGGTGGGTGCGTGTTTGTTGCTATTTGTGTCATACCGCATACAAATGCCACGAGGTCGCAAGTTCTATTTCCGATTGAGATAATTCCGAAATATACCTTAACTATAAAGAAATGAATTTCAAATTGAAACAGTTTATTTTGTGAGTGTTCCAAAACTATCTCAAAATTTATGTTGGAGTTCCCCAATTTTTCTATCTTTGTAACGATAAAAAATATGAAATATGAAAGGTAAGTATCAAAAGCTAATCATTATCGGTATTGCAGCCGTTTTCTTCTTGATAGTGTTTGGAAATAGTATGTTCATTAAGTTGGAAGCAACAGAACGTGGTGTGATTTTCCGTCAGTTCACTACAGGCTTGGATAAAGAAAATGTATATGAACCAGGTTTCCATATTATTGCGCCGTGGAATGATATGTATGTCTTTAACGTAGCAGAACAAAAAGTAGAAGAGACAATGGACGTTTTGGATAAAAATGGTCTTTCTATCAATATTGAAATCACCGTTCGTTTTTATCCTATTTATAACAGAGTAGGTTATTTGTACGAGCAATTCCGTACGGATTATGCCAATTTGTTGGTGATTCCCGAGGTTCGTTCTTCGGTTCGTCAGGTGGCAGGTCGTTATTCGGCAGAGGAAATTTATTCAACGAAACGTTCAGAAGTTGAGCAAACAATTATTGACGAAGCAGGAAAGAAACTTCGTGACAATCATATAGAAATGAAGGCTTTGCTGATTCGTTCTATCAATCTCCCACAAGACATCCGTCAAGCAATTGAAAGCAAGTTGAAACAAGAGCAAGAGGCACTTGCATATCAGTTCCGTCTGGAGAAAGAAAAATCGGAGGCAGAACGTAAGAGAATCGCTGCTGAAGGTGAAGCTCGTGCTAACAACATCATCAACAATAGTTTGACACCAAACTTGTTGAGAATGCGTGGTATAGAAGCAACACTGGAATTGAGCAAGTCACAAAACTCTAAGACGGTGATTGTAGGAAGTGCAGGAAGCAACGGTCTTCCGTTGATTCTAGGATCTGATAAATAATCAGTGCAATAAAGATTATGTTCTACTCCGTCATTTGAGATTGCATCTTCTCCAAATCCTCCCAAAACTCAGGGTAAGACTTCGCTACACATTCGGGATTTTCGATTTCTACCGACGATTTTGCAAGCAGAGCGGCAACAGCGCCAGCCATGGCAATGCGGTGATCGTTGTTGGCGTGCATTTTTCCACCTTGTAGCGTACCTCCGTAAATAATCATAGTATCGCCGTCGAGGTCGATTTTCGTGCCTAATTTGGCAAATTCCGTCTGCAACACAAGCGCTCTATTACTTTCCTTGTGAGCAAGTCGCGACACACCTTGTATTTTTGTCGCGCCATCGCAATGTGCGGCAAGCGAAACAAGCGGAGGAAACAAGTCGGGACATTCCGTGGCGTCGAACGAAAACGCGTGTAGTTGGGAATGGGCAACCGAAATAGAATTGTTATTGATAACTACCTTTGCTCCAACTTTTAGCAAGGCGTCAACAATGGCTTTGTCGGCCTGGCAAGAATCCATAGAAATGTTCTCAACCGTAACGTCGCCATTCAACGCGGCGGCAACAAGTAGAAATGCGGCTCCGCTCCAGTCGCCTTCCACACAGAAATCTTGTGCCATATAGGTTTGTTCGGCGGGAACCACAAAGGAATCGTAGTCGTGTCGTCCAACCGACACACCGAATTTTTTCATCATATCAAGCGTAATGTCAATGTACGGCTTGCTTTTCAAGTCCTTTACGCACAAAATCACGTCTTTTCGTGCGTATGGAGCGGCTATCAAAAGTCCTGTCAAAATTTGTGAACTGAGCGAACCATCAACGTTGGCGTAGCCACCAAGCATAGGGCCACACACCTGCACGGGAACAAATCCGTTATTCGTCGTAATCTGCACGCCCAACTGACGAAGTGGTGCTTCCAGTACATCAACGGGACGTTTCTTCAACGAGCCCTCGCCTTGCAAGGTAATGGCTTCGTGCCACAGCGAGGCAATCGGGGTGAACATTCGTATTCCCAAACCAGCTTCACCGCAATTCAACGTAAGCGTCTTAGGGTTGAGTCCACCAGTTATGATAACTTGCTCACCATCAACGGAAACGGTTGCGCCAAGATTTTCAGCTATTCTCAACGCCGCGTCGCTATCGTTGCTTGGCGAGTAACCATACAAACGAGACGTTCCCTGTGCCAAAGCACTAATGGCTATTGCACGTTGCATAACGCTTTTCGATGCTGGTGGTTTTATGGTGCCACGCACCGTACTGGGTGATATTATTTTGTTTTCCATATTCGTTCAATTTCATCTTGTAAACGCTCCACAACGTGCTCGCGTGAGGTTGATTCAGTTGAGAAAACCACATTCGCCGTGTGAGCATATAATTCTTTTCTGTCGGAAAGAAGCTGTTCCAATTTTCCAAGCGGATTGTCGCCATGCAACAATGGTCGTTTGGAGATGGTTATTCGTTGAATAATAGATTGTGGTGTTGCGTAAAACCAAAGCACTAACGAATTGTCTTTCAAAAGATTACGATTCGGCTCATTCAACACAATTCCACCACCACATGAAATCACACAAGGATTGTCGGCAACAAAAATGTTCGACAAGGTTTCTTTTTCCACATTACGGAAATATGCCTCACCGTCTTTTGCAAAAATGTCGGGGATAGATCTCCCCTCTTTTGCAACTATCTCATCATCAATATCTTTGAAATCGTATTTCAGTGCATTGGCAAGATTTTTCCCATGTGTGGTTTTTCCCGCCCCCATAATGCCGATGGTGGAAATGATATGTTTCTTATCGGCAAGCGTGGGCTTAGCAAGTCCCAATTTCATCACTGATTTGTTGGGCGATTCGCCAAGAAACAATTTGTATGAAGCAACGGCTTGGTTGAGCAGCCAATCTTCCGCCGAAACTATGGTACAATGCTTTCTCCGTGCCATTTCTATCAACGGCGAACCTTTGTAATTCGCATCAAAAACAATGTGGTTCGGCGTGAGCCATTCCTCGCTGACGGGATTAACATTTTGTTGCAGTGCCGAGATGAGAATGTCGCAATGTTCCAGCAACTGCTGCAATTGTCCTATCGGAGCGAATTTACAGCCAATGAGTTGTGCCGTTTTTTCCGCTTTTTCAAGCGTTCGGTTTACGATTGTAACTTGTGCTCCGTGCGTATGAAGTCCGTATGCGGCAGCCTTGCCTGCGCCTCCGGCACCAATCACCACGCATTGTTTCCCTTGCAAAGAAAATCCCGCATCGATGAAACTTTGCACAACGCCGTAGAAATCAGTATTATAGCCATGGAGTTCTCCATGTTCGTTCACCACGGTATTCACACAACCTAAAATCTTCGCCTCGTCGTGAACCACCGAAAGCAACGCCCCAATTTTTTCCTTGAACGGCGCCGTTACGTTCATTCCCCGAAGTCCCAGTTCGCGAAAAAGAAAGATTGCCTCCTCGGCTGTCTCAGCCATCAGATACAAGTATTCAGCATTTCTCCCGTCGTGCTGAAACTGCGTGTTAAACATATTGGGACTTTTGCTGTGAAGAATCGGATTTCCCGTGACGGCGAATAGTTTGTTCATAATTAACGTAATTCCTTAACACTCTGTACTACTTTATATTTTAGGTCATTAAAAATCTTGAAATGAGCAGTTCCACAATGAATTTTTTGTCGTTCACTTGGATGAAGTTTTCCCAAATCAACAGTCGGAGTTCCTGTGTCTTTTGTCTCAGCAACAAAATAAACCTTCGTGTCATCTTCAAATATCACTGCCCAATCAGGATTATATGAACCAATTGGTGTTGGTATTTTGAACCAATCTGGCAACTTGAAATAGTATTTGATTTGTTCGCTGCTCTCACAATCTTTTGCAAATTTGTTTTCTACCGATGAATCCAGAGGAACATATTCTTCATAGATTGTTTTATCAGTATCCGAGACTTTAAACGTAAAGTTGTTCAAGTATATTTCCAATTCTTGTTCTTCGAACAAACGCATTTCATATTCTGAATCACCTATTTTAAGGTATTCTATTCCATCTATCATCAGATCTTGTAAAATACGCTTAATCGCATCTACAACTAAATCCATAAAAAGTTGTGGATTTACAGCCACATCATCTAATCGACCAGATTTCTCCAAAATTTGTAAAATCGTTGAACGTGTTAACTCTGTTCGGTTTTGTATGTAACTCAATATATCGGGTATGATATAATCCGAATTATGAGACGCAAGTTTATCACCTTTATAATTGGTCGAAATGCCTTCTTTAGCAATAACAACTTCGGTTTTTACAGAACGAATGGCAGGAGCCATAATGTTAGGAAGTTGCTTTATCGCTTTAGATGCTTTTTCTATCAATGTTGCAGTATCATAATTTACTCGATATGTTGTCTTAGTCTTGAGTTTTTCCCAGATGGCAAGGAAAAGAG
>JAEEQV010000395.1:0-2402 GCA_016285445.1 Bacteroidales bacterium | reverse complement strand
GTTGACAATTTGATGAAAATTTGTAAAAATATGCTACCATATTTCAATAATTTCTTGATTTGGTAGCATGATTAGCTTGTTATTCGTTGATTCTATTTCATATAAAGTTGAAAAAATGCTACTAAATGAGAGTTTTACGCTTGTTTAGTAGCATTTTTTGCGAAAAAATCACTTCAGCACAATCTTGCTCGTGAAATTCGTAGATTTGCCGACAACGCGGACCAGATAAATTCCATCATCGAGGTGAGCGAGGTTGAGCGTCGATGATGCGCTTTCGATAGTTCCCTTTGCAACTACTTGACCGAGAGAATTCATGACCTCGGTAGTTCCTGCATCAACGCCTGTAATGCTGAGTGCGCGACCGTTGAGGATTGCTTTAGTCGCCGCAGTTCCGTGAAGTACAGCGGTCCTGCGAATGTTCTTGATTTCTGTTCTGTCTGATTTTTCGCAGGTCTCTGGGCAGGTCCCATCCTTCGGACCGATGGCACAGAAGTTGAATTTGTATTCCCCAGGTTCTCCTTTGATAAAGAAACGGACAGCCAGAAGTTGTTTGGCGATGTCTTCTCCGCCTAATTTTGTGTTGCCATTGTACGAAGATGGCTGCTTAAAGTCCGACCATGCAAGAAAGGCTCTGTTGCCCGTTTCGGATGCTGGGAGATTCGTTTGAGGAGGCGCAACGTAATTGCCAAAATCATTAGTTTGTTCGTTTACCAAATCGACAATCAAATCTTTGTCAGAAGTGTAAGTGACGCAGATTCCACCCCAAGATGATGCGTCTGGCTCGTATGTTTTTTCAACCTCTCCATATAGACCTTTTACTTTAACTGCTAAACTAAATGCGATTCCCACGGAAGCGGGGTAGTTGGCGTTTTTTGCCGTGTCGAGAATTGCTGTTCCGCACACGCCTCCACAGTACCTAATGACTTGGTCTAGGCGGTGTACCGTTGGTTCGGGAGTGACCAATGCTGGCATAAAATCAATTTTTGTGTATCTGACATTGTTGTCGATGAACCAGGACCAATAACCATAGACATCTTTGTCGGGAACAAGTCCCGTTTCAATTTGTGGATTGCCTTCGGCTCCGATCCACGTTTTAAAGGAATTTGCCGCAAACGCCGTTGTTGTTGCCGCAGCAAGCAATATTGCTGCAAACCTAATTTTCCTATTCATAAACCACCCTCCAATGTTTAGTTTAATATAATAAAAAAGCCTCCGAATTTTATTCGGAGACATCTCGTTTTAGTTTGATTTTTTACGGCTCTTACGACTTGTAGCCAAACCAATAACCAATGTTGAAGTTTATACGCATATAGGACCAGGTCGGTGATTTGTAAGTGCTGCTTCGCGTGCCGTAATAATTGTCATAATAATCGTCGTAATAATCTTCATTAACATAGTAGGTGCGGCTTTCCTGTTTGTACAAATCGGTGATGCCGTAAGTGACGTTGACATTGAATTCAAGCCCGAAGAACAAGGTGACGCCCAAACCGCCTGTAATTCCAACGTTGAAAGAGTTTGCATTTTCCATATCCTCCCAGCCGTTGTTTTTATAACTGTATTTTTCAAAGAAATTGAACATGGCTTCAACGCCGAGTTCTCCAAAAAATACATTGGTAAAATAGTAACGAGCCATTATAGGAACAGTGATTCCGAACGATAAAACACTCTCGTCGTCTTCGGATGAATAACTGACTCCATAACCACTATAGTTGTCATTATCCGATTCCGAAGTGATGCGGAAGTTGAAACCGATACCCGGATGTATCGCCAACTCAGGAGTTATAGCAATCAAAGCGTTGTAAGAGAGCGCCATGTAGATTCTCATACCCATTATTTGATCGAGTTTGGGAGAATCTTCACCTGTGGCAAATTCAATACCTTCAGTCAACTGAATTCCTGAGATGAACGGTTTGTTCACTGTTGCAAGTGAACTTGAAATAAAAGCAAATAGAATTGCTGTAATAAAGATGAATTTTTTCATATGATCTCCTTTGTAATGAAAACTTTATAGATAAAATAATTAATTATAACCAAACCAGTAGCCGATATTAAGAGTAATGCGGCTATAAGACCAGTTAAAGAACTTTATTCCGTAAGAAGTTTTTTCTTTATAAAGGTCTGTGAGACCGTGTGTGTATTTTAGGCTAAATTCAAAACCGTCGAATGTCGCACCAAGACCGCCGGTAAATCCAAAATTAAGGGTTTTGGGTTCAAAAATTTTTTCAGCAGCTTCGTCGTACACGTTAATTCCTAAATTAAATTTTTCGAAGATGTTGAAATTGAATTCAAAACCGAGTTCACCGAAAAACGTATTGCCCATGTAATAGCGTGCTGTCACGGGGAGAACAATTCCTAATGAATAAACCTTCTCATGATCTTCTGATGCTAGTATAAAAACATCC
>JAEEQV010000394.1:0-2403 GCA_016285445.1 Bacteroidales bacterium | reverse complement strand
TGTTAGAACCATCATAAAAGATGGCGATTTCATACGTGTGGTATCAATATCGGCAGCCAAATTGATGAGCGATTTTGCACCCTCGTCAATCAAGGTGTCGCCCCCAAGCTTTATTTCTATAAGTCCGTACGAGCCGTTTCGCAAATGAACAACGGCATCGCATTCCAATCCTTTTTTATCACGGTAGTGATACACTTGTCCGTCCAAAGCATCGGCATATACACGTAGGTCGCGTACGGCAAGCGTTTTAAATAGAAGTCCCATTGTTTGCAAATCGTTTAGAAGGTCATCGGGACTTGCTCCCAATGCCGCTACTGCTATGCTTGAGTCAATAAAATAATGATTGTCGCTTGTACGGATTGCCGTCTTGCTTCGCAGGTTTGGATTCCATGCTGGCATATCCTCTATCACAAAGATTTTCTTAAGAGCCTTAATGTAATCGTAAACAGTATTATCTGACAAACTACTGGTTTCATTTGCCTTCATATCTTCGAGAATGGTGCCGATAGTTGCCATTGTACCCTGATGACGGGCATACGAACGCATAAGCAAACGCACTCGTTGAGAATCCCGTTGAACCTCGTCAACACGCGATATGTCACTGTCGCATACCACGTCATAGTAATCAAATGCTTGTGCAAGCGAGTCCGTTTCGTCCATGTCCAACGCCCCTGGCCATCCGCCACGACAAATAAGATACGCCAAACGATTGATGTCTATCGTACTATTCCCGAAAAGATTTTTCTTCTCTTCAGCAAATAAATCCGACAAACTCACGATTCCCGTTGAGTCTCCTGATTCAAAAATCGACATGGTGCGCATTTTCAACTTAGCAAAACGACCTGTGCCGGAATGAAATATCTCGTCCATTGAAGGCGGCACACTGCTTCCTGTGAGTATAAAATGCCCTTTGCCATCACGATGGTCAACTTCAAACCTCACACTATCCCAAAGCGATGGCGCAATTTGCCATTCGTCAATAAGCCGAGGCGTTTCACCCATTAGCAGTTGCTGTACATTGATTTTTGCCGCCTGTAAATTTTGTTGCTTCCGCATAGGGTCAGCCATATACAAAACACTTGCCGCCTGCTGTTCGGCAGTAGTGGTTTTGCCACACCATTTGGGACCTTCAATCAAAACAGCCCCTTTTCGCCGTAATCTTGCGACCAACATTTGGTCTGCAATTCTTGTCTTATATGCACTCATGACAAGTTTAATTTATTTTGCCCCAAAATAATATAAATCAATTGATTATGCAAATTTTTACGTCACCATTTGGGAATTTGGCACGATTTCATTTGGGAACTTGGCAAGTTTTTGTTTGGGAACTTGGCAAGTTTTTGTTTGGGAACTTGGCAAGTTTTTGTTTGGGAACTTGGCAAAAAACATCTTTTCCAAAAAACTTTCTTCAAGTGTTGCGTTTTTCTCTAAAAATATCGCAAATGCATGAAATTCGAACATCCATAAGAGTCTTAGGTTCTTTTGACCATTAAGTTGTTATATTTGAATAAACATACAGTATTCAAATTTTAGATGTTTTGTATTGAAATCGAGGGAAAAACATTACTTTTGTGTAAAAACTAATTTTATGCAAAATATTAGAAAGTTCTTTGTTGTATATTATTGTTTCATTCTTCTTTTTACCAATGTTTTTTCCCAAAGTGAAGATTATTTTCCTTGTGAGATACGGGATTATAGCAAACTTACACATACAAAAATGTTTCCAATACAAACAGGAGGTGAATGTTTTCAGATTAGATTACCCTACCATTGTTATGATTATTGGGGATCATTGTCAGTACTTTTAAAGAGTATCAAATATACTGAAAAAAAATATTTAGATATAGATGTTGATGCTTGTTCGGTGCAGTGCGATGCATCTTTTTTGAGTCACTCAAACGATTTTTTGAAATCAAAGGGAAGTAAAAAAATTTCTCCTGCCACATTTGGCGTTTATGCGACAACAGTTAGAATAGTTAATGAAAAAGAGATTTATATATTTAATCAAGAGACGGCTTGCACAGGTAATTATACGTTTACCCAAAATAAAGTTAATTTACAATTAGACAGATATAAGCTTGACTTTCATAAAAAAAAGAATCTGCCAGAAATAATCTATTTATATGAGCATTGCAGTAGTGGTAATCCTGCTCGTCATAGGGCATTAGCTGGGAAATTGAAAATCCGCAAGTTTATAGGTGTTTTCGCTTCGGAAGCTACAATCAGTATTCCAACATGGAATTCCACAATATCAATTCCTGCATCGGAGGTTTTAATAGGAAATTATTTTTTCTCCGCTTTATTGTCTCTCGAAGCAACTCCAATAGATGCAAACACGTATTTAATCTCGTTTTCGCCTAATAAAAAAGAACAGCTAACTACTAAACAATTACAGAAAAGATA
>JAEEQV010000393.1:0-2409 GCA_016285445.1 Bacteroidales bacterium | reverse complement strand
AGTGGTCATGCGCAGCGATCTAATATTGAATCTGCTTATAACCTCGGTGACATATTTGGATTAACAAGGGTCGGCGGCATAGCGGGTTATAATGAAGAAGGCGTAACCAACGCTGCCTATTCCACAGGCAAAGTCGATGGTGATTCTCTTGTGGGGTTGATGATAGGTTACAACTACAATACCACCATGGCGGATTACTATTACCTGAAACAAGGCGACCAGGAACCCTTCGGCCAAAATAACGGCGGGGGAGTGGCAACTCCCAAGACCGAAACCGAAATGAAATCTGCCGACTTTGCCAAACTCCTCGGCGACGACTTTGTCTATGACAGCGGCCTGAACGACGGCTATCCCGTCCTTGCCTGGGAGAAAGAATAAAATTGAAAAAGGAACTAATATGTTATCTTGGTTGTTTAACGTTTTGTGGGATTTATTTTGTTCCGCCCCTTGGTGGTTAGAAATCGTTATTGCTTGTGGTGTTTTTTGGATACTACTTGCTTTGTTGTTGCTTTTCATCTTCATTTTTTATCATATCCTGTTGTTTTTTGGCGTTCCTGCTTTATTCTTGATTTATTTATTGGTGTTTGTAGTTTCCTTGATAATCTCGATTTTAAAGGCTCTGGGTATTTCTACGGAATGGTTGATTGAACAAAAAGAATATCTAGAAAAAATGGCAAAGAAAACAGAAGATATGTTGTCTGTTAAAGATTCTAATCAAAAAGAATAGTAAAGGTTGAAAGAATGAAAACTATTGTTTTGACTGTTTTGCTTTGGGTGGTAGGCTCATATGCTTACGATTTACAATACCATCCTTTTCTTTTGCAGGCAAAAGACAAATATGGAGAAACTCTCGCCAATGTCCTTGATAAAGTGTATGGTGATAAGATTGTCGTGAAAAACAAGCGGTGTTACTTCTTTGAGAAAACAAGAATATCTGATATTGAATACGAGATAGACAAGTGTAGGTTGGATTATTCTCAACAAACGATTTACAGTCAGGCGGATCGTCTGAATGGGATAGATATAAAGGGGACTGTTTGGATAGAAGGAAATTCATATCGGACCCGAAGAGTGGGGCAAGAATGGAGTAAGTGGAGTTCTACGGAACTATTTCCTAGCTTACACTGGTATCAACGCACCGGGTTCGAATTTCGTTTGCAAAATGGCGAATTTGAATTTTCACCAACAAGAGGTGTTCAAAACATTCGTGGAAATTACAATTACATCAGTACAAATCGATCAAAGGCAATTCAAAATGGAGATGCCGCTGGGTTGGTTATCCAAGAAAGTGAGACAGGAAAGATTGTGATACAAGAAAGCAAGTAGATGTTACCTTGGGAACGCTTATTGGCATAGTTATCGTCATCGGCTTTATATTAGCCGCGATTGACGGGGCGACCAAACCCCGTCGCAGACGGCGTACTAGACGAAACAATAATGACACTAACGGTTGTGCTGGTTGTTTGGTTGTTCTTGCCGTACTTTTTTGTGTGTATATAGGCAGTTTTGCTGTTGAATATGTTAAAGCGCATAGCTCATCTTTTACCGTAGCGGTGGTCGCGATAATATTTCTGGGGTCAATTGTCTTTGCGGCGTATAAAATAAGCGGAACGAAAAAACCTAACGAATCTGTTACACCGGTTAAACCCAAGGTTACAGATTTTCCTAAAGGACCGTGCACAAATGTAAATTCAAGTGCGTCTGCATATGCACAAACTGCATCCTATCAAGAACAGCAAATGCCCAGTGCGGCTGAAATTGCGGGTAAAGAAGGCGAGGATGATGTCAGTAGAGCTATTTATACGGCATGTCAGTACGATAAGCGTCATTATCGAATACTACGCAATGTTTATATCCCGAAGAGAAATGGAGAGCTTAGCGAAATAGATGTTTTGCTGCTCCATGAAACTGGAGTATATGTCTTTGAAAGTAAAAACCTGTCTGGAAGTATTTATGGAAATGCTGACAAATTGCAATGGCTAAGATACAGGAAAAACGGTGAAAAAGATTTTATTCCAAACCCGATTAAACAAAATGAAGGCAATATCAATTATCTGCGAGATTTCTTGAAGCAAGATAAGTACCGATTTAGGGTGTTTAGCCTGATTGTATTTGGGTTGAATGCCAAATTAAATGCGATTCCCGAAGATACGTCGTTTACAACGACCCATGAAATCTTTAATCTTGAAATGGATTTGATAAAGAAATTTGAAGCGGGCTTTAACTTTTACAGCCCAGAAATTATTGATTCCTGGAGTAAGACTTTGATTCCTTGTACAATGCTTTCCGAAGATCAGAAAAGGGCTCATATTGACCGAGTCACAAGGAAATTTGGGAAGATTAATTAGAGAAGAGATGCTCTATTAAAAGCGGGGGCGTTGCGGGGGCGGCGATTGAGTCCCCGCAGAG
>JAEEQV010000392.1:0-2414 GCA_016285445.1 Bacteroidales bacterium | reverse complement strand
CCATTATTTTTTCATTCATTGTTCTTGGTTGGATGGCTGGTTTCGACATTATATATGCCCTGCAAGACGAAGACTTTGACAGAAGCGAGAAACTCCATAGCATTCCCGAACATTTTGGACGAAAGAAAGCGCTTGCCATATCCATTTTCATTCATTGCATAACAGCGTTGCTTACCATATTTGTCGGCATCTATGCCCACTTTTCGTGGTTATATTGGATTGGAGCAGGATTGTTTATCGGCTGTCTAATTTTTCAGCATGCAATTGTTTCGCCCAAAGACATTTCGAAAGTAAATTTGGCATTCAGCACGACGAACGGTGTGGCAAGCGTGGTATATGCCACGTTTACAATTTTGAGTTTCCTACCTATTCTTTCTCTATAGAACTGAAAAAAACATATATTTGCAAGGATATTGTTTTTCAAAAATAAAGAATAACGATGAGAATTACGACAGATTATTTGGTGATTGGTTCTGGCTTGGCCGGACTAAGTTTTGCGTTGAAAGTAGCAGAAACGGGAACAGTAACAATCATTTCCAAAACAAAACTTGACGAAACCAACACCTCTTACGCACAAGGCGGTATTGCAGCCGTGCTCAACACATCAAAATCAGACAGTTTCGACAAACACATAGAAGACACACTGATTGCGGGTGCCGGCATTTGCGACAGGAAAGCGGTTGAAAAAGTCATTGAATATGCCCCTCACGCCATTACCGACCTGATTTCGTGGGGTACGCAGTTCGACAAGGAAGACGAAAACAAATCCACATTCGACTTGCATCGCGAAGGTGGTCATAGTATGCATAGAATCCTTCACCACCAAGACAATACGGGTTTTGAAGTTCAACGTGCCTTGTGTGAGAAAGTGCGCGAGCATAAAAACATCACTATCTACGAGAACTATTTTGCCGTAGATTTAATCACACAACACCATCTTGGAAATTTGGTTAAACGTCATCAAAACGACATAAAATGTTATGGCGTGTATGCCCTAAATCTTGACAACCACAAAGTTGTAACCATTTTGGCGAAAGCGACAATGCTTGCAACAGGCGGTGCAGGGCAACTGTTCTCTACCACGACAAATCCTGTTGTTGCCACGGGTGACGGCTTTGCAATGGTCTATCGGGCAAAAGGAATTGTTGATAATATGGAGTTTGTGCAGTTTCACCCAACAGCCCTCTACAACCCGAGCGAGTCGCCAAATTTCCTGATTACCGAGGCAATGCGAGGTTTCGGCGCTATTTTGCGTGACAAAGAAGGCGTTGCCTTTATGACCAAATACGACGAACGAGGAAACCTTGCCCCACGCGACATTGTGGCACGTGCCATAGACAACGAGATGAAGAAAAGCGGTGACGACCACGTGTATCTGGATTGTACCCACTTGGATTCCGAGGCGCTCAAAGAACATTTCCCCCACATTTATAACAAATGTCTAAGCATAGGAATTGACATTACCAAGGAGATGATTCCCGTGACTCCTGCGGCACACTATTTCTGTGGTGGCGTAAAAGTCGATTTGGAAGGAATAACATCAATCAAATACCTGTATGCGGCAGGAGAAACAACGTGTACGGGACTTCACGGAGGGAATCGCCTTGCGTCGAACAGTTTGTTGGAAGCAATTGCCTACGCCGATTTTGCTTCAAAAGCTGCAATGAAAGAAATCAAAGAAAACGAGTGGCAAAAAGATATTCCCGACTGGAACGACGAAGGGACATCGCACACGGAAGAAATGGTGCTCATTACCCAGAGTTTGAAGGAAGTAAAACAAATAATGAGCAATTACGTGGGAATAGTGCGAAGCCAAGTACGTTTGAAACGAGCATTCAACCGACTGTGGACAATTTATTCAGAAACAGAGGAGCTTTATCAACAAACAAAATTGTCAAGAAAATTATGTGAGCTACGCAATCTTGTACAAGTTGGCTATTTAGTCATAAAAGCAGCAAGAGCACGGAAAGAAAGCGTGGGAGCACACTATATGGCGGATTATCAGCATTGAGATTTAGAAATCTATAAATAACGTCATTTTTTCGTACACATCTTAAATTGAAAGTTGCAACCAAAACGGAAGTGCTGATTTGGGAGGGTTCAATAGTGATGTCATCACAAATTGTGACGACATATTTTCCCTTTCTGATTCTGTAAGTAGAAAGAGATTTCCAATTGTAATGCCAAGTTCAGTGAACGCATATGTTTTTTTCCGTGCACCCATTTTTATGGAATTGGATGTCGCACTTTGCGGCTTCCAATTTTGAAATTTACGGTTTTTCTATTTTGAATCCAACGGGTTTTCGTTCTTGGAATGTTTTACGCACGGCGTTTTCTGCCTGCAGTTCGGCAAGTGTTTGGTTTATCAGTTCCAACTGCGTTGCCGTATCGTCGTTGATATCGTTTTGGTCACA
>JAEEQV010000391.1:0-2416 GCA_016285445.1 Bacteroidales bacterium | reverse complement strand
AAGTATGGAAGGAGATATTAATTATAATGATAATAGTTCCGCCTATTGGACCTATTATAATGATAGTGATGGATTGTATAATACATGGCATTTTGCTAAGCTTAATGAGATTGGAGGTTATTCTTCTTATGAAAATTGTATGAACGAACTTAATATGGCATCACTTTTAGGCATGGACGATGACCCATTCATACCCAAAGACAAGGAAATTAAGATTTTATATGATGATTTCAATCCTTGCTCCGAAGAATTTGAATCAAGCAAAGTGCAAATTCGCGAAATGGGAGGCAAGTGGTTCCGTGTAATCAACGGTGAGTTGATTTATTGCGAGAATGATAATTAAAAACGTTGTGAAGAAAATTTTTTCGTCTCTACGTTTTACATCGAATCTCATTATTCGTTCATAATTCCTATAAACATTGTATATTTGCGTGTTTTACAAATAGACATGCACGATATGCAAAAGAAAACGGCTGGAATATTTTTGGCATTTTTACTGATGCCGTTTTTGTCGTTTTCGCAGGAAGGTATTCGTATTCCCGACAGTTTGCTTTCTTCCACGGTTGTGAAAATTGACACGTGTGAGTTTTCGGTAAGCGATTTTGTGTGGTTTTACTCAAAATATAATGATTTGTCGGAAGAATCTGAAAATGTGTCGTTTTCTGATTATCTTAACCGTTTTGTTGAATATAAATTAAAAGTTACTGAAGCTGAATATCAGCAACTTGATACGACAAAGGCTTTTCGTGACGAATTCTTTAAATATCTGAAGGCTACTGCTCACGATAGAATGTATCGGGGAGCGGAGCAGAAACGCGAGGAATTGGTGAAGTTGGAATACGACCGTCTGCATTGGGATTACGAGGTTGCACATATTTTTATAAAATCAAACATATACGATTCTCCTTCTGCAAAAAGGGCGGCTGAAGAGAAAATTCATGCAATTCGGAGTGAAATATATTATGCGGCAACTCTTCCATATTATACATTTATAAAATGCGTACAAAAGTATTCCGATGATAATTTGAGTAAGGAATATGATGGAAATGTTGGCTTTATAACGGCTATGGTTTCGCCGTATGAATACGAAGAAGCAGTGTATAACACCAACGTTGGAAACATGGTGACGGTTCGTACTGCCGAAGGTTGGTATCTTATTCTTGTTTTGCAAAAACGACCGACGAAAGGTGCTGTCGATGCGGCTATTATTATGATTTATCCGCAAACCGACGATGAACAGGGGTGGCTTGAGGCAAAATCGACGATTGACACCGTCTATGCCCAATTACAACAAGGCGTGCCGTTCGACACGTTGAGCAATCGCTATAATTTGAATCCTCAGCTTCGCGAAACAAAAGGTGTGTTGGGCTTGATTGACAACGGAATGCCGTATAGCCGCGAATTAAAGGAAACAATGTTTGCCTTGGAAAACGATGGCGATTATTCGGCTCCCATAAAACTGCCCTATGGCTATGCCATAATAAAACGCCGTTGGGCACTTCCGTTGCAAAGTTTTGAGTTCTATAAGGATAATTTCAGGGAACGAATCGAAGCTGACCGAACACGAAAGACGGTGATTGAAAACGAGTATCTGGAAAACATGAAACGCGACCTGTCGTATAAACCGTACCCGGCAACATTGGAATGGTGCCTGCAATTCGTCGATGCGTCGATTTTACTTGGAAAATGGACTGCCCCTGTTGTTGAAGACGCACCCTTATTTGAGTTGAACGGCTATAGATATGGAGTACGTGAATTCTTTGAATATTTGCAGGCAATCCAGAAAAATCGCCTTAACGACGTGTACGACAAGGATATGCTTGTGCGCATTCGCTTTGATAACTATGTAAAACGTCGGGTGGAATTGGCAACAATGAAAAATATGGAGGAAAACGACAAGGAATTCCAATATATTATGCAGGAATATCACGACGGAATGATGGTGTACGATTTAATGGACAGGGAAGTGTTCCGTTATGCAGAGGAAGACACTGTTGGCATGAAGTTTTATTATAATCAGCATAAGGAACAATATATGACAGAACCTCGTCGCGAATCGGTTACGTTTACTTGTGACAACGAGAAAACGGTTGCGAAGGTTATGAAATTGTTGAATCAACAAGATTTGTGGTATAATGGCGCTAAAGTGAAAGATGCCGACAAGATTGCCTACTATGAACAAAAAGGAACGCCTCAGATGTATATAATCAATACAATTGCGTCGAAAAATCCCAATGCCGTTTCTGTTGACGTACAAGATAAAATATTACGACATCCCGAGGATGTTCTTATGACCATCACTCTTCTTGAAGAAGACGACGAAGGGAAAATGGCATTTGCAAAAGAACTAAAAGGTATCAGGGATAAGATTTTGGTCGAAAACAATACAATTACGGTGACTTATTATTACTTTGGC
>JAEEQV010000390.1:0-2418 GCA_016285445.1 Bacteroidales bacterium | reverse complement strand
TCGAGATTGCATATCTCGACGGAACCACATACAGTGGTAAGGTTTTCCTTAAACAATCTAACGGAAAAATCGGATTGTTGGGCGAATACAAAAACGGTCGCAAGGAAGGAACGTGGACATATTGGTATTCTACAGGCGAGAAAAAACGAGAATCAACATATCGCGACAACAAAAAAGAAGGAACTACGTACTACTGGCACCAAAATGGTCAGATGGCAAAGGAAATTACGTACCGTGACGATAAAAACATAGACCAAAAACTATGGGACGACAAAGGCAATCGTCTGAAAAATCCAACTTTTGAGTCTTTTAAATAATCTTCGATGAACATTGCGGTCGTTGATTTGGGTACAAACACGTTCAATTGTAGCGTTGTTTCCTTAAACGGTTCTCACTTTACCAGCCTTCTCGATTTTCACGAATATCCACAATTAGGAGCAAAAGGCGTTGCATACGGAATAATTTCCGACGATGCAATGGAACGCGGTCTGCAATCACTCAAAGTAATAAAAGAAAAAATTGCGCCCTACCACTGCGAGAAAGTTTCGCTCATAGGCACGTCCGCCCTGCGGAATGCAAAAAATGCCAATATATTCTGTACAAAAGCGAAAGAATTATTCGACTTCGACATCACAATCATTTCAGGCGAACAAGAAGCCGAACTTATTTTCTGGGGCAACGACACTGCCGTTGACATTGCCGACAAAACAGCACTCATTCTCGACATTGGCGGAGGAAGCAATGAATGTATCATCTGCCAAAAAGACAAAATTCTCTGGAAACATAGTTTCGAATGCGGAATGCAACGGATTGTGTCACAGTTCGGTCTGACGCACCCGCTTACGGAACAAAGAATCGCAAACATCAACAACTATCTTTCCGAGAAATTCCAACTGCTTACGGAAACCGTCGCACAATACAATATTGACATGCTGATTGGTTCTGCCGGAGCATTCGACGTGTTCCGCTCCATTTATTTTGCACAAATCGGAAAATCTAACCCCGACAGCGTTTCCGAAGAAATACCATTGGAACATTTTCGACAAATTGTGAATTTCATCACAACTAAACCCATTGACGAAATTGAGGCCATGAAAGGCATGTCGATACCTCGTGCCCCTCTCCTTCCGATTTCTGGCTGCATTGCCGATTTTGTGCTGTCAAAATATGAAATTCCACGTCTCATCCAGTCTTCCTATTCATTAAAAGAAGGACTCATCAGAACAATGATATAATGGAAGATACGCTCATACACAAAGGGTTACGAGAACAACTCGTTACAGAACTCCGTACAAAAGGAATAAGCGACGAACGTGTTTTACAAGCTATAAAAACAGTACCACGCCATTTATTCTCATTCGACAGTGCCTTGGAAAAACACGCATATATAAACAAAGCGTTTCCAATTGAATCAGGACAGACAATTTCGCAACCCTACACCGTGGCACTACAATCACAACTGCTTGACGTTCACGAAAATGAGAAAATTTTGGAGATAGGAACAGGTTCGGGTTATCAAGCTTCCATTCTGTACCAAATGGGAGCAAGAGTGTATACAATCGAACGACAGAAACAACTCTACACATCGGCAAAACAACTATTGAACGACCTACATTATCAAATAAATACGTTTTTCGGTGACGGATTTGCAGGTCTCCCCCGCTTTGCCCCATTTGATAAAATCATAATTACAGCGGCAGCACCCTACATTCCAGTCGTTATTTTGGAACAGCTCAAAATTGGAGGAATCCTTGTTGCGCCCGTCAATAGTGGCGAAAATCAGGAAATGCTCAGAATCATAAAACTTTCCGAAACCGATTTCGAACAGACACGTCACGGCGAATGTAAGTTCGTCCCCATGCTTGACGGAACAAGTGATTAAATGTTTATAACTTGATTCGGCTTAGCTGTCCACATTCACATAAATACCATATTTTTAACAAAAATTTGGTTTATGCAAGAGACATCGATACGACAGCAAATCACAGAATTGTTTCAATCTCGTTTTACCGAAACAATACGTTCAATCGAAGAACTGCCAGGAGCAGGGTCGTCACGGAAATATTTCAGAATAATTTCAGACCTGCCCTATTCCGTTCTTGCATGCTACGGTTCCGATGCAATTGAAAATCAAACCTTTATATATTTCAGTTCGGTATTGAGTACGGCAGGAATCAACGTACCGACAGTTTTTGCCTGCGACAAAACGGCTCACATCTACCTTGTTTCCGATTTAGGCGAAACCGATGTTCTTCATGCCAAAGAAACGATGAACGAGACAGAAATTACGTCGCTTTACAAGCAAATTCTCAGCGATCTACTCCGTATACAAATAGAAGGCGGCAAAAACATTGATTTTGCCCGCTGCCTCGTCCGTCCCGAGTTTGACAGAACCGCCATGCGATGGGATTTGTATTA
>JAEEQV010000389.1:0-2422 GCA_016285445.1 Bacteroidales bacterium | reverse complement strand
CAAAATGGCTCCTTGGACGCTCTACTGACCAGCTCTGGGTCTATACATACATCATCGAATGTTTATTTGGATGTGAGGTGAAAGAATGAAATCCAGAAAAAAAGGTCGTGGCGTTTTGATCCCAAGAAAGTCGGTTGGCTATGTGAAACTCCCAACAGTCGAACGAATAGACGAAATCCTTAAAAGCGATTACGAAAACCATGTGGAACTGACCATATTTGCGACCGAATTTGTGAATTGGTTTACCGCAAAATATGGGTGTTCCGTGGTTTCTGCCTACAGAATGATGAACCAGCTCGAAAATGTCTATGATTATCGCTTTATCAGGTGGTTCAATGGGTAAAAAGGGCGTTTTAAGGGCGTTTTTGGACTCATTTGACGAAATGGTTGGAAATGGGCGAAAATGCCTTCTAGGGGGCTAAAAAACGTCAAAAACACCCCTATATATTGTGGTTTATTTCTTCAAAAACCACAATATATGGAAATTCTGTTGCTCAAATCGAAACAAAATTTTAGCCGAAAACCCTTGACAAACCAAAATAATAAGCTATATTTGTAAAGTTCTATAAACAATATGGCAAAATTGAAGAATTTTCGGCAGAAAAATTCATAAATACCATAGAGAACAAACGCCATCCCCGAAGGGGTAAGCACAAACAATCACAAAAAAATCCGTTCTTTTTCAGGGTTCCAGAAATCCATTCTTTTGGATGGCTCGATCCTGATTTAGGGCATATTTTAGGAGAAAGAAAACATGAAAAAAATGCGGTAAATCCGTTAAGGTTTCTTGTCGAAGACGAGAAACGAACATCTTGGAAAATGGCAAAATTCGCCCCAAGAAGAACTGTGAAATTGAATTTGGAACATTGTTCCAACAAACAGAAGAACTCGGCACGAAATTGCTCCCTTTGAATCTACATTCAACAATGAGCAAAGCGGCTTTTCTTCTTTCCAAATACAACGCAGTTAATTTTGACATAACGATACAAAATAGATTTAATAATAAATTAAATCCTTCTAAATTATCAAATAAAGATGTTTGTATCACAAAGTCAAAAACTCCTGACGGAGTTTCCGACCAATTACACGAAGTCTTAACTTCCCATACAGAATTATCGGAGCAAATAAAAACATTTTGCCGTGGTCGATTTATCGACACGCAGTGTTTTCCTGCTATCAAAATTCCATCAAATGAAGATTTCCGTTTACGATGGCACTTGAATTATGCCTATAATTCCGCTTTCGTTAATTGGTTCAATCTTCAGGAAATCTTGAAGCATTTCGCTCCCGATTATCCAGAAATGGAATTAGAGAACAAGGATGTCATAGCGACCATAAAAAAACACATGGCGTTAATGGCTCCACGAAGTGGAAAGTATATAGACGGAATAATCCAATACACATATACAGAAAAATTCTTTAATGAGTCTTTGCTATTGTTTAAGAAAGCGTATAAGGATTTGAATGTATTAAAAGGTTGGATGTTGGTCAAGCAACGCTGTTGTCACAATTTCGATGACGATAAAAAACCGAAAATCAAAATTCGCATTTATGGAAAACAAGGTCGTGAACGAATTTACGAAAAAGTAAAGTCGTGGGATGGCGTTTATTCTCTTGAAATTCCATTTGAATTAAAAGAGAAATTATATAAATGGTATGCGACAGAAAACCGCAAATGCGTAAAAGAATTAAAGGCTAAATTATCACCTTATTTTGTGACACGGTAAAGGGTGGACGGCTCCCGATGTTCTATCGAGCGACCCCGAAAATAGGGTTGGCTTACAGAACTTATTTGAATCGTTATCCCAACAAGTAAAAAGAAAGAATGTTCAAAAGATAGACGCAAAAGTCCTTGACGAAATCAAGGGCGAAGTAAACGCATATCTTGACGAATTTATAAAGTGTGTTGGCGACCAATCGGAAGCCATCGCATTCATAGAGAAACACAATAAAAATAAAGGAGTAAAATAAAAATGAATAATAAAATACAATACGATGTAAAAGACTGTAGGTGGCTCAATGTATGGGCGAAAGATTATAACGGCTACACATACATTTTCTTTTCGTGTCGTGACTTAAATTCAAAGTATTCTATGCGGTGATACTTGGGGAAATGACGGAAAGGCGAAAGGTCTGGAAGCCAAATTTCAAGAAATCACAAATAGATGTAGCAATTCAAGCAACCCCAAAGCAAAATGCGTGAATTTAAAAGATTTCAACTTTATAGACAACATTGTTTGTTCAAACGAAAACGAATGTAAGTCTTTCCATCGTCTTTTGAATGTAATTTTCAAAAGATTTTATGTGAATGACTTTGGCGGGCCATGCTTGAAGAACTGTAAACACTCTCAAATAATCCCATTGTTCAAGTATATCCTTCAGCAAATGAGAAATAGAATTTTTGACATTATAGACATTATGG
>JAEEQV010000388.1:0-2436 GCA_016285445.1 Bacteroidales bacterium | reverse complement strand
TGCAAGAAAGCGAGTAAATCGCCATTTCTAATGCTTTTGTGAACGATTGTAACCGAGGGTAATGAGATTTTTCTATATATTTGTCTTAAGAATATATACTAAAAATTATTTTTACTATGCGAAAACTCCTTACGCTTGATTTGTGCAATGCTTCAAATGCTGTTAAAATGCTTCGAAACCTTGCAATCATTTTTGTTGCAGTGTTTTGCTTTTCTTTAAAGGCAAACGCACAGGAATTTTCAAAAAACAGCATAAAAACAGGCGTTGGTGTAGCAGGTTTTGAAGGCGATAAATTAGATGGTTCAGGGTTGGTGGCTAGGTTCGGGTTTCAACGAGAAATGAGAGACTGGCTGTCTTTTTCTCCATTCTTGAAACATGGCACATATACAACGATGTTTTACAACGATACACCTGACATTTATTTTAATGTAATTTCAACGGGAATAGGACTGAATGCCTCTATTTTGAAACTATTCTACATTGGTGCAGGCGGAGAAATTTATTATGCACATGGGTTGATAGGTACAGGAGGAGAGTTCAGTAAAGGTTCGCATTATGAAAGAGATTTTGGCATTGATATGTATGCTTTTGCAGGGCTACGTATTGCTCCAAAATCAAAACGAATTGCTATAAATGTCATTCCCTTTTCAGTCGCATGGGGAATAGACAACACTATGTCAGAGTGTTTGTCAGCAGATATGCGAATAGAAATGGATATAAAACTTGCCAAGTGAAAAGTTCTTTACATGATTATTTCTTATAAAACCAATCCACATACGCCAAGCCAATGGCAAATTCGTTTTCGCTGTTGTATTGTCCTGCACCGAACACGCTATTTGTGCCGATTTGGCGGGTGGTGTAGTCGGCTTTTACAACCAAATTCGGCAACACGTTCCAATTTAGACCGAACGTCCATTTGCTCACTTGACAGCGAGCGTCCATCGTCTGCGAGCCTTCGCCTTCCTCTTGGGGATTGTAGTATTCGTAACGTGCAAACGGCGTAATGGCTGGCACGTTTTCGTTGCTGAAAAATCCATTTACGTGAATTCCACATTCAGCCCCGTAAGCAATGGCTTTCTTGGCAATGGCACCCGTTCGGGAATAGGGCGACTTGTTCGAGAGTTTTGCATTTTTCCCCGTAATTGCCTCGGAACCGTTCAGATTGCCCATCAGCACATTGGCTCGGGCAACCACGAATTTGTTTTTGATTTGGGCATCGGCACTCCAAATCAGCAATGACGTGTTGTCGATGGCGGAATACGTCTGTTCCTTGTCGGAATTGGAGCCGGTGCTGTTGCAATAATAAATGCTTCCACCTATTCGTAAAGTATTGACACCTTTGTAATTAATTCGGGCAACGTATGCTGGCGAATTAAAATTGTCTTCTTCAAAAAGTCCTTGTTTTCCTCCTGCCACCCACGAATTTCGGTCGAAACCGTTGGCGTTCAATCCGGCAACCATCATTGCCTCGTAGTCGAAGGAGAAACATTCTCCAAAAAACGCAATCCCTGTATCGTGCCACGTGGACGGGAGAAGGGTTGTTTCGCCTTCGGGGCGCGATGTTCCAAGGAAATTTATCGGCTCGTGGCTATAATTCGTCAGACCTACGGGAACGATTATGTGTCCTGCGCGTACATTGAAGGCTGGCACTATGTGGCGAGTGATATGGAACTGCTCCAATGCCACCTCGCCGCCTTTTTCTATCTCAGTTTCGTATTCTCCGTTTTCGGAATTCTCCAATTCAACGGCTTGCCCTGTTCCTC
Organism: Bacteroidales bacterium; assembly: GCA_016285445.1. GTDB lineage: Bacteria > Bacteroidota > Bacteroidia > Bacteroidales > UBA1715 > UBA1715. Next base: position 673 of record JAEEQV010000388.1, on the reverse strand, counting down.
CCGCTTCAAATTCAATTTCGGAACCCAACGACCATTTTTCGTTGAATTTGTAATCGAACGCAAGCACAAAACGAGGAATGGAAACCGCACTTCGGGTTGTCTTGGAATTGCCGTCTTTTCCTCCATAAAAACGATTGATACCGTAGTCCATACGCCTTGCAAGCATTTCGCCGTAACCCCCGAAACGGAACGATTCATAATCATCGCTATGCGATGTTTTTTTGACTGGCGCTTTTTTCACCGTATCTGCAGCGGGCTTCGTCGCCCCGCTATACGCATCAACCTGCGCTGTAGCCGAAACAGCCACGCAACAGAGCATGCAAAGTTGAATAATACCTCGATTCATATTCTTTTTTTTGAGGCAAAGGAATGGGAATCAACGAACATGTACAATCCCTATTTTTAGGGATTTATAGGGGTTGTAGGTCATAAAATTGAAGCATTGAACATGCGATTTGCCTGTCATCAAAAATTCTTATACTTTGAACTATGATAGTCTTTTATGCTGATGCATTCCATCTCAATCAGCCATGCAGGGCGACACACAGGGGCAAGTACAATGACTTTGGGCGTGTCGGGAAATCGTTCGTCGTACATCGATTTAACCAAGGAATAATCAGCCACATCACGAAGATACACAATCATTTGGGCTATGTCGTCCATGGTGTGTTCT
>JAEEQV010000387.1:0-2441 GCA_016285445.1 Bacteroidales bacterium | reverse complement strand
AAAATGCCATAACTCGTCGGGTGAATCCAGAAATGCACATTCCCGAGACTGCGACTGCCGTTCATCACATCACCGATGCCGATGTTGCCGACAAACCTCCGTTTCGTCAGATTGCAAAGGAAATTGCCGAAATGCTCAAAGATTGCGACATTGCTGGATATAATTCCAATAAGTTCGATGTTCCTCTTTTGGCAGAAGAATTTTCTCGTGCAAATGTGGAATTTGACTGGTCAAAACGGAAATTTATCGATGTGCACGTGTTGTTTTTGAAAAAAGAACCTCGCACACTTTCGGCAGCATATAAATTTTATTGCAAAAAAGACTTGGAAGGCGCTCACGCCGCCGATGCCGATACGTATGCTACATACGAGGTTTTGCAGGCACAACTCGATAAATATCCCGACATTCAAAACAATGTGGAATTTTTGAGCGAATACACTCATCATACCAATAATGTTGATTTTGCGGGAAGAATTATCTATAATGAGAAAAAACAGGAAGTGTTCAATTTTGGTAAATACAAAGGACAACTGGTTAGCGACGTGTTCTGTAAAGATCCGAGTTACTACAGTTGGATGATGAACGGTGATTTCTTGACGAATACAAAACAAGTGATAACGGCAATAAAATTGCGCACATTCGGTAAATAGTGAAGATTCTTGCGTTGGAATATGGGCATACGGTGGCAAGTCTTGATGAATCAATGGCTTGCTATCCCGATTCTATGCTGATTCGTAACAATGACGATTTTTATATTCCTAATTTCTCGAAACAAATTGTGGCATACGTTGGTATGTATTTGCAATTCAATAAGATAGGAAAGTGCATAGAGCCTCGTTTTGCTCAGCGATATTTTTCGGAATGTGGTTGTGCCATAAAGTTTTTTGCCGCCGATGTGATTGAACGTAACAAAGCAAATGGTACGGCGACAGATATTGCACGCTGTTTTGATTCCTCGTTGGCGATAAGTAATGATAAAATCGCTCTTGAAAATCAGCAATTAGATTTTGTCGCAAAATTTAACGGAGAACCGTTGGGTGTCAATGTTGATGCGTTTTCTCGCATTCCCGAGTTAATAGCGACAGCGACAAAATATTTTACGGTGAAAATAGGAGACTTGTTCTTCGTACCGTTGGTGCAAGTTCCTGTAAATGTTACTATTGGCGACGTTTTTGACGTGTCCTTGCAGGGAAAACAATTATTGACGTGTATGGTGCGATAAACAACAAGGGAGGACTTATGCTACAGACGGTTTGGAATTTTTTAGAGGAATTGTCGGAAAACAATAATAAGATTTGGTTTGACGCGCACAAGGATTTGTATAAGGAAGCATTGGCAGAAGCACAAAATTTTGCCGAATCGTTGATTGTCGGTATTTCTAAATTTGACAAATCAGTTTCAAATTTGACCGTAAAAGATTGCACGTATAGAATATATCGTGATTTACGTTTTTCATTGGACAAAACGCCCTACAAAACCCATTGGGGCGTGTACGTGTGTCCTCAAGGCAAGAAAAGTGGTAATGCAGGCTATTATCTTCATATTGAACCCAAAGCAGAATGTATGCTTGTTTCGGGGTTATATATGCCATCGCCATTGGCATTGAAAAGTGTTCGTGAAGAAATTATGTGCAACGGGGGTGAATTTGACAAGGCGATTAAAGCATGTAAAGGTTTTGAACTAGACTGGTCGAATGCGTTAAAACGTACACCACAAGGGTGGAATGGTACCGATGAATTTGCCGAATATTATAAATTACGTGATTTTGATGTCGTACAGTCTATTACAAAAGAACAAATATTTGATAACCATTTCTTAGACTTTGTATTGGCTGAGTTTAAGAAAACATACTCCTTAATTGAAATTCTAAATCGTTGCGTGACGTTTGCGAATGATAATTATTAATATCCAAAGAGTCACCATTCGTACTTGCTGATAATAATATCTAATAACAAAAAAAGACTGCCAATTTTGACAGTCTTTTTTGTTGTTTTGTACCAGAGATTCTGTAATTTATTTTGCATCTGCCACAAGTCTATTCAGCGCATCTATAAACAATTGAGGATCACTTGTACGAGTGTTGCTGTATGAATACATTTCGTTAAACTCGTTTTGATATGAGAACACCGAAGGATCTCCATTGTTTGGCAAAGCGATATAGACAGGTTCCGATTCTCCTTGAATCTTTATAGATATGGCATCACCTTCCTTGTTCACACTACGAATGTCTCGATAAAAGATGTTTGTCGTATCGCACGATTCAATCTCATTGCTGACTGTATCCCAATAATTATACAAAATGGTTAGCTTGTCACGTTGCGGAATAGCGATACTATAGTATATTCGATCCAACATGTCGCTTGGTTCGTCAGACTCGTTTCCATCTGCGTCTTTATCATCGAAATAGTTCACAAACAAAATCTTACCTGCCATATTCGTTT
>JAEEQV010000386.1:0-2447 GCA_016285445.1 Bacteroidales bacterium | reverse complement strand
GTTTGAGTTCCAAACTCGGTTTCTTCCGACCACTTATATTTATAAGGCGGCGTACCACCTTCTACCGAAAGTTTTAAGGAGCTAATCTTATTTCCGTTACATGTTAGATTATACGGATTGGGAGCTTCGCTACCGTTAATTTCAAATTTAGTAGTTAGTGGTTCGGGTTCGTCCAAGATATATTCCTTTAATGTATCGGTACATCCATGTCCATCCATAGCTACTATGGTATATGGATGACTCTCTCCACCTTGAATATCCGAAATTGTTACATTCCCTTCTACCGAATTCCAATAATACGTGTATGGAGGATTTGGATCCTCTGCAGGAGTTCCACCGCTTGCCGATGCTGTGATACTTCCATCAGAATATCCAAAACAGCTTGGCTTCGTAAAATCTTGAACAGAAACTGAAACTTTTGTCGCTGGCTGCGTCAATGTTACCGTGTTTTGTGCCTTACAACCAAGTTCGTCCGTCACGGTTAAGGTATATTCAATAGCGGCAGCAAGGTCATTTCTTGTTAAGCCAGATTCTTTCCCGTCCGACCATTGATATGTAACTGCACCTTCGGCATTTTCCACAGAAAACGAAACTTGTCCATCTGGAATGTCCCTACACTTCAAGTTTTCAAACGTATCTTTATTCAAAGTGATTTTTTTCTCTGGCTCCAATATGTAAACTGGTCCTGTTTCATCTTCACAGCCAATAGCATCCACAACTTGTATCATATACGTATCGGCAGGAAGATTATTGTTTCCTATTGTGTTTTTATCTATTAAATGATTTTTATCACCATTCCAATAGAGATTATAATCACCGTACGCCCCAACAACGGCAACCTCAATGGCACCATCGGTAGTATCCTTACACGTGACATTATCCGTTTTTGTTACAGAAATCGAAATATCCTGCGTTTCTACAGTAAGCGGGTCCGATACAATCGTACATCCTTTAGAATCTGTTACCGTGACGAAATAATCACCTGGAGCTAAATCATATACATCTGCCTGATCACTATGAGGTGCAAACGAGGCATCATCTTGTTTTGACCATTGCCATGTATAGGGTTCTACACCGCCGCTAAATGAAACACTTGCCTGTCCTACGGGCTGACCAGTACAACCTGCTTCTCTATTTTTTTGTAATGTTGCCGTGTACTCAGGTTCTTTCAAGGTGAATGACAAGCCTTCCCACTGTGCGGTTCCGTCAATGTTAACCAATGGGTGATACAAATTATCATACGCAAGATTATTAAACGTTACCTCGTATGACGTAACACCAAGAGGAATAGATTTTTTCTCGTTTTCTTTTGTATCAAAATTATACAAAATAACAACCACATCAGATGCAGTCGAAGGAATACCCGACACTTGCACCACATAACTACCATTTGGTGGCTCGGCACAAGTAGGATTATTCTTTTTGAAACATACGTTTATGCCGTGACTACTCGAACATTCATCCCAATTATCCTGAGAAAATGCAAAAAAGGAACTCAAAAGTACCCCCAAACAAATTTCACATTTAAGAATAAACGCACGCATACGTTGTTATACTCTATAGAATATTGCAAAGTAAATGTTTTTCACGGAATTTTTTCATTTTACTTTGACTTTTTTGAAAAAAAATCTAATTTCGGCACACATTTTTTGAGCGATGTCAATTTTAAGAACGAAAAATATTATGAAGAAGTACGGCAGCAGAACTGTCGTACAGAACGTTTCATTTAGCGTGAAACAAGGCGAAATTGTTGGTTTGCTCGGCCCTAACGGTGCAGGAAAAACCACGTCGTTTTATATGGTTATGGGACTTATCAATCCCGATGGTGGAAAAATTTTCCTCGATGATATAGATATCACATCGGAACCTGTCTATAAACGTGCCCGTTACGGTATTGGCTATCTTGCCCAAGAGGCATCGGTATTTCGCTCTCTTTCGGTCGAAAATAACATTATGGCCATTCTTGAGATGACCAATCGCACGAAAAAGGAGCAAAAAGAGAAATTGGAGGAATTGCTCACCGATTTCAATTTGCTTCATATTCGGAAAAACCTCGGTATCCAATTGTCTGGTGGCGAGCGTCGTAGAACGGAGATTGCTCGTGCTTTGGCAAGCGACCCGAAATTCATTTTGCTTGACGAACCTTTTGCCGGCGTTGACCCTATCGCTGTTGAAGAAATTCAGCGCATTGTGCGGAATTTAAAGGATAGAAACATCGGAATACTCATTACAGACCATAATGTTGACGAAACGCTTTCGATTACCGACAATGCCAACATTTTGTTTGAGGGTACTATCTTCAAATCGGGAACAGCCGAAGATTTAGCAAACGACCCCGACGTCCGCCGTGTATATCTGGGAAGCAATTTTGAATTGAAGAAATAGTTTTTTGTGCAACAATATCACATTGATTTTAGCAATCTGATGATATTTTTATACTTTTGCAC
>JAEEQV010000385.1:0-2453 GCA_016285445.1 Bacteroidales bacterium | reverse complement strand
ACGATACTATTTCGCAGAAATAGAATTCTACTATTTCAAAGAAGGCGTGTGGGAATACAATTGGAATACCGCAACATACCCGAGACAATTTAAAGGTAAGGGCGGTCAATTGTTCTATCATCTAAGCGGTGTGGATGTTTGTTTTGATGGCGACCTCGCAAAGGAAAAAAATGGTAGTCTTTCCGGCAATGGTGGCGGAATACTAATCAGAAGTATTGTTGACAGTTCTGTCAATTCAGAGAAACCACTAATTGTTGGTCCGTTGACGTGTGCCAATACACTGTTGAATGCTTGTGACGGCAAATGTATGCCAAGTGTTCAGTCATTGAACGAAATACACAATTTTAAGACAACACAAACATATCGTTTCTTGGGTAATGATGATTTCTCCAAAATAGAAAAAGGAACAAACCGAGATGGCGAGTTGAAATTGGCTTTCTTTGATGGCAACTTCAAGCCAACCGATTGGAACAAAGCAAGATCCACGTATTACGAAAAAAGATTGAAAATATGACAACAAAAAATAACTCCTCCGCATTACTCGCCGATGCGGACACCAACACCGTTTACTTTTCAAATTGGTTGCCGAAGGTGTGTCCGAAATTGTTCAAAAATCTCAAAGAGATCTTGACAGCCAACGATGTGGATTGCAGGCTGTTGCAAAATACAAATGATATTTGGTGCAGGGATTTTATGCCGATTCAGACCGAAGACAATCGTTTTGTTTCGTACAATTATTATCCCAATTATCTGAACAATCCCAAAGACAGAAAATACATCACCAACGCCAAAAAAGTTGGAAACGTAGATTTTCTGAAATGGGGCGATAATGTCGTGGATTTGGATTTGATAATCGACGGTGGCAATGTCGTAAAGTGCGGCAACAAAATCGTTATGACCGAAAAAGTTTTCGTTGAAAATAGCAATTTAACTCACGAGGAAGTGATAAAAAGGCTCACAGATGCCTTTCAGTGCGAAATTGTTTTCATTCCGTGGGACAGAGAAGAAAAATATGGACATAGCGACGGCGTGATTCATTATTTAGGCGGCAACCGTGTGTTGATGACCAATTATGAGCAATTTGACGCAGAGATGGAAGAGAAATTCCATCAGGTTTTGGACAAGCATTTTGAGGTTGTCAGCCTGAAATACAACGTCGAAACGCTGAATGAAAATAGTTGGGCGTACATCAATTATTTGCAAATAGACGACCTTGTGCTCGTTCCGCACTTAGGAATCCCCGAAGACGAACAAGCGCGGCAACAGATTCAGAGTTTTTTGCCTGAATGTAATGTGATTAGCGTTCCTGACGCAATGGAGGCAGTGAAAAAAGACGGCGCGTTCAACTGCATTTCGTGGAACATCAAAGCCCCACGCAACAATCAAAAATTTGTAGAGGAATATCACAAATTGGCGCAAAAAGTTGTGAAAGAACAGCAAAAACAGCCATACACCTATGAAGAAGCACTTAGGCAGACGCGAATCATCAACGGATTGATTGACGAGGACAAATAAATGGTCGGGGTGGAAAAATGAAACGCCTGAAAAAAATATCAATCGTTTTACTGATAATATTTGTGGTCGCAATCGTCATCAAGAGTCAAATCAGGCTCGTGAAGTTGAGCGACCGCGCCGCATCGCCTTGCTTGGTTGAGATTGATAATGTTGGAGGATTGACATCCATAAAAGACATTGCAGAATACGCCAAGCGGAAGGCGGCGGACGATTTGGAGTTCGACAGGCACAATGACATCGCAAACCACAAGGCTAATTGCGTCGGATACGCGCAATACGCGGCGACTGTCTGCAACAAGATTTTCAAACAAAATGATGTCAAAGCCACTGCAAAACCTGTGGTCGGATGTTATTATTTGTGGGGAATCAACATTCACGAAGCATTGATTAAAATGTTGAGCGACAAGCAGATGATTAATTTTATAAAAGATCACGATTATGTGGAGATTGTGGATGCGTCGGGCGAAGTAGTCTGTTCATTTGACCCAAGCGTATATGATTTGACTTGGTTGGACTTTTCGGAATAATCATTTTTCTTCACCTATTAATCTACTGATTGACACCGCATTGACACTTTACATCAAAAAAAATTCCCAAAAATATTTTGCCACTACAAAAATTTGTTGTAAGTTTGGGGACATCAGAAAACGTTAAAACTCAAAACATATCACCATGGAACAAAATTATGGCGAAATTGTACAGGTGATCGGTCCGGTAGTGGATGTAAGTTTCGAGAAGTCAGGCGGTAAGCTGCCGTCAATTCAAGATGCGCTCGAACTCACCCGCGACAACGGTGAGAAGTTGATCATCGAGTGCCAGCAGCATATCGGCGAGCATACCATCCGCACGATTGCCATGGACTCCACCGACGGCTTATCACGCGGTATTGAAGTAACGAATACGGGCTCACCTATTAAAGTGCCCGTCGGTCCGGAGTT
>JAEEQV010000384.1:0-2462 GCA_016285445.1 Bacteroidales bacterium | reverse complement strand
AGGATTTATACGATAATATTTATAGTTATTATGGATTAAAGGATAAAAGTTTTTTGGATTTTGATAATCTTGTGGTTTATGCGAATGGAAAATATGGAATCTACAACAGAACATTGAATCGTCATATTATTGAACCTCAAAATGTCATAGTATTCCCCATACGTCAAGACGATTCTTTGTTTTGGGTGAAGAAAACTGATGATTCGGCATTGGAAAATCATTGGTTTTTGTACTCGTATGACGGCACATTGTTGACGGAGCAACCATGTAAGTATCCTCAACAGATAAAAGGAGGCCTTTCGAGAATTGGAGATTCTTGCGGATTTGGTGTCGTCAATACGAAAGGAGACCTTGTTATACCTCAAAAGTACAAGAAGGTGGTCTTGCAAGATTATTCAAAAATACTTGTGTACGATTCACTCTGGGGAATGAAGGACCAAGACGGGGCATGGCTTATAAAACCTAAATGGGACGATTTTGTTCCATACGACGGAAGTTATTTGAAGAAAATGTACACAGGTGACTTTGTCCCTTATAAGGGTAAATATCTTATAGGTTTTTCTGGTGAAATCATTGATATTGTTGATGAAAATGGGATAATCGTCGCTACTACGTCCTTACCGCAGATTCAGACGACTTTTTTTGACTTGTCTCAATATATTGCATATTCTGCCGATGATTTATCGGATTGTCCTGTTGAGATACGAAATTTTGTTCTGTATGCGTATCTTCGTAAATCATCGTACAATATTTTGTGTATGGAATATTTTGTTGATGATTATGCATTTGATTATGAGCGTTTTAAAAGTGAATACGGCTATTGGAAACATGGCGTAAAACCACAATTTGGTGTTGTTAGAAACACAGAGCATGCGTTGATTTTGGAAACAAATTGCCTAACGCCAACAAAACGATATTTTTATAATTATTATTTTGACGGTAACAATCATGGTATTGCGACACTTGAAGATATATTTCTCAAGAATGTTGACTATCCAAGGGTGATAGACACATATCTGAATCAGCTGTTCGCAGAACTTTTTAAGGGGTTCTCCAAGTATGAAGGTGTGGAATCATATTATTTTGCCCCATGGGGAATTAAGTTCTTCGTTTCGTACAAATATGGAGTTGCGGATTATACCATTCCATATATCATATTACAGAAGTATTTAGACTATGAGGGTCCGTTGAAATATTTTCTTGAAGAATGAAACTCTTTCGTTATATAGTGCCAGTTCTCTTTCTGTTCTGTTCGGTTGCGGCAGTGGCGCAGATGGACAAGGATGGCAATTTTCATTGGGACGAGTTGTACACGCCCGATGAGATTTTGGAACTTGATATGTCGTTGCCGAACAAGGTGGAAGTTTCCAAGATAAAAAACAGGGAGCGGGTGAAATATGTGAAGTTGAAATGCTACCCGTGGATAGAGCACATACCGTTTACCCCCGAAGATTTTCCGAATATCGAGGCGTTGAGGATAGAAAGTTTCCTTATTCAGGGATTGAACGGCATTGATAATTTCAAGAAAATCAAACGTTTGGAAGTGACTGATGTGAAAGGGTACAGTTATGCACGAAATTTTTTGCGAACCAATTTGCCTTGTGTTACCAATCCAGTGTGGGAAATGACGTGGTTGGAAGAATTACGGATAAAAGGTATTGACATTCTTGTTACCGAAAATAGTATTTCTAAACTAAGGAGTATTAAATATTTGAATATCAATACTTTTAATGAGTTTTACGGATGTAATTTTTTTGATGAATTTGAAAAACTTACTTCATTACGACAAATATATTTTGGACAAGACAATGTCGAAATGACCTTGTATTTGGCAAAGATTTTCTCAGAAAAAGGTGTTGAAGTGGTAGGTACATTCGATGTGGACAAAATCAGTTCTATAATAGTGACAAAAGACGAAAATAGTTACACAAACGATGTGGAATGGGATGAAATAATTCGGTACAGACCTTGGGTATGGGATAATTATTTTGGACTAATAGTTGACGATCCAGATAATCAATGTATCACAATGTATGTAAAAAAAGAAAATGGGCGGATTGCCCTTATTAAGACAAAGAATAGAATTCACCATAGTGCAAAGAATATTCATTATTATAAATTCTTAAACTATGAAAAGTCTGAAGATGATGCAAAAATCATTCGTGAAAAATCTTCGTCTGAAGAAGAATCTTCGTATTGGGGATATGATGATTATTATAATTTATTTGGTAATGACACACTCTATATGAAACGTTATTATACCAGTGATAAGATTTTTGAAACATATCTTATTTCAGATACAATAATGTATCAACACGTTTATGATACTGATGTCAAAAAGAGTCGGGGTTTTTTGACGTGTTATAGTCTTTGTGAAAACAAAAGTGTAAAAATAGATGTGATTGAAAATGAGATAGAAGATGCTTATGTCGAATTTGATTATGATAGGAATATCCTCTTTG
>JAEEQV010000383.1:0-2467 GCA_016285445.1 Bacteroidales bacterium | reverse complement strand
CCCTTCAACGCTGTTTCAACCAGCACTTTCGACTCACTCAGTAACAATGTGTTCTTGCTTATGGCATAGGCATAACTTGTGTGTGTTTGCTCATCAATAGAGGTAAAAATCTCTTCTTTCTTGTCAAACGAATAAATTGACTCGTTTTTCAGATTCAGCACGTTTTCAATAAACAACTGAATATCTTGATTGTTATCCTTTTTTACAGGTATAATATAAAGGTAATCCAACTTGTTCTTTCCAATTTGTTTCACAACCATCAACAATTCATTGTGGGCGAAATCTTCAAAAATGGTGTTCGCCTTGATTGTAGAGTCAATTCGCAACAAAAATTCATTACCTTTTTCAATAAACGGGAACTGAGCAAATCCGTTCCACACAACATTTTCCTGATTTGCAACAATTGGCATTACCTTGCTCATATCGGGAATATCGACAATCAAAGCCGCATCTTCCGGAATTGCATTATATGCCTGATTTTCAACAACTTGATTCTTCCTTAAAAAGATGACAACGAGGACAATTAAGCCCACAACGCACAAAAGAATAATCAAAAAGAGCAGTTTCCGTTTCATAGAATTTGTTTGCTACAAAGATAGAAAATCAAAGAAATCTATGAGATGTTATTATTGAAATTTTATAAAAACTATTGTAATACTGAATTTTTCAACGAAATTTGCCGCCGTTAAAATTAATCAGATGCAAGACATTAGAAACATTGCGATTATCGCACACGTTGACCACGGAAAGACTACGTTGGTTGACAGAATTCTTCACCAAGTAAAGACATTTCGCGAAAACGAAGAAACGGGAGATTTAATACTCGATAACAACGACCTTGAACGTGAACGTGGTATCACGATTCTTTCAAAAAACGTTTCTGTTCGTTATAAAGGGGTGAAAATCAACATTATTGATACTCCGGGACACTCCGATTTCGGTGGTGAGGTAGAACGTGTGTTGAATATGGCTGACGGCTGTCTGCTCCATGTTGACGCATTCGAAGGCCCCATGCCACAAACTCGTTTCGTGCTTGAAAAAGCTATCGAAATGAATTTGAAACCTATCGTTGTCGTAAACAAGGTTGACAAGCCGAACTGCGACCCCGAAGGAGCCAACGAAGCAGTATTCGACTTGATGTGCAATCTCAACGCAACCGAAGACCAACTTGATTTCCGCACGGTATATGGTTCTTCAAAAATAGGTTGGATGGGCCCTGATTGGAGAAAACCGACATCGGATTTCACGTATTTGCTCGACACGATATTGGAAGTGATTCCCGCACCAAAACAAGTGGAAGGAACGACACAGATGAGAATCACCTCGCTTGACTATTCTTCTTATATAGGTAGAATCGCTGTCGGAAGAATTGCCCGCGGAACGTTGATTGGCGGACAAAACGTGTCGTTGGTGAAACGCGACGGAACTATCGTGAAATCAAAAATCAAGGAATTATATACGTTCGAAGGTTTGGGAAAGGAAAAAATCAAAACCGAGGTACAATGTGGCGAAATCTGCGCAATTGTCGGTTTAGAGGGTTTTGACATTGGCGACACGGTTGCCGATTTCGAAAATCCCGAAGCTCTTCCTGCAATCACGATTGACGAGCCAACTATGTCGATGGTGTTTACCAACAACGATTCGCCGTTCTTTGGAAAAGAAGGAAAATTTGTAACATCTCGCCACTTGCGTGAACGTTTGTACAAAGAATTGGAGAAAAATCTTGCACTTCGCATAGAAGAAACTGGTGCAGCCGACTCATTCAACGTTTTCGGTCGTGGAATCATGCACTTGTCGGTGTTGATTGAAACAATGCGTCGTGAAGGTTACGAGATGCAAATCGGTCAGCCACAGGTAATTATAAAAGAAATCGACGGACAGAAATGTGAGCCAATGGAACAAGTGACCGTTCACGTTCCCGAACGTCTTTCTGGAAAAGTAATTGAATTGATTACGCAGCGTAAGGGCGAGATGAAAAATATGATTTCGAAAAACGATCGTGTTCATCTTGAATTTACCATTCCTTCGCGAGGTTTGATTGGACTTACCAGCAGTATGCTTACCGCTACCGAAGGAGAGGCCGTCATTTCACACATTTTCACGGGCTTTGAACCATGGAAAGGCGAAATGCCGAACAAAAACAATGGTGCCTTGATTGCAATGGAAACGGGACAAACGTTTGCATACGCAATTGACAAGTTGCAAGATAGAGGAACATTCTTTATTGAACCAGGCGAAGAAGTGTATGCTGGTCAAGTGATTGGCGAACACGTTCGCGAAAACGACTTGGTTATCAACGTTTGCAAGAGCAAAAAACTTACGAATATGCGTGCTTCAGGCTCCGACGAAAAAGTTGCCATTGCTCCGGCAAAGAAAATGTCGCTCGAAGAATGTATGGAATATATCCGTAAAGACGAGTATTTGGAAGTAACACCGAAATCACTCCGCTTGCGAAAAATTATTCTTG
>JAEEQV010000382.1:0-2476 GCA_016285445.1 Bacteroidales bacterium | reverse complement strand
CATCAATCCCATAAATTGCGATAGTATTTGCAGAAAAGGTCGAGCCCCGTTTTAACGGCGGTTTCCTCGTCGGTTGTGAGCGTGCGCGTGGTGCTCAACAGTTCGAAGGCATCGGCCATCTGCCGTATGGCGCTGTTCCATTGGCACATATCGGCAAACCCGACAGGAAAGCCGTGCTTGTCAATGGCCGCAAAGGCCCGCAAACGGGGCGCTATGAGCCTCGCCAGGGTGTTGGCGGTGTTCCAAATCTCCACTTCGGGAAAGTCGTGCTTGTGGCTGCGGTTGCCGTTGGTATTGTTGCTCTTTTTCATACGCGTTTTTCGTGTTTATCATTAAGGGAACATTAAGTAATCCTTAAGGGATTTCTGCACGCAATATTATGGGGTACAACTCCCGAATAATGAGAGTGGCGGACAAAAAAACAGCGTGGCGTTTTTTTTCGCGCCACGCTGCACTATCAAAATTATGAAACAAAAATTATTTGCGTTGTGATTTTAAGAAATCAGGATATTTCCGTAGGAAAAGATAATATGTCTTAACAATATCATCGTACATTTGTTTTCTTCCATAAACGAAATAACCTAAATGGTATGCACTGATAGCAACTTTATTATTAGTTTCATCATAGTGAAAAACATAGTTACCACAATCTTTATCACGCTCAAATTTGTACCCAATACTATTCAAAAAGTTTACCATAACATCCTCATTCGCATTTCCACGCCACCCACCACTGCATACAATAATGTCTGCGTCCAAATTCAAAATCTGTTGTTTTAAAAATGCTGAATATTCTTTCATCGCCGCATCTAAAACCGCATCAGAGCATTTAGCCCCACCAGCTTCTTTTTTGCAATTAATATGAGCGAAAGGATACTCATCTGAAACTTTGACAACTTCTTTTTCATCAAGGTCTTCAAATTCAACAAATTTTTCTGGTGTGGTTGTTGCCAAACCATATAAAGAATTGGCGAGATTTTGGTTAAACCCACTACTCACTTTAAATAATTTATAATCAGCAATATCACTATTGGGGTGGTGAAGTGAGCCCACTCTGCAATCCCAATTTTGGTCGTGGTTTTCACCCGCATTTTGGTCTTTTGTCAAGTAGAGAATACGTAACGGACACTTTGCCCATAATTCGTTTTCATTTCCACTCTTTTTACGATACCAATTTCCATCATTTTTTTTTGCAAATTCTCCTCGAAACATAATTCCATCACGTGAAAAGTAAATATCTTTTCCTCGATTTTTATACTCTTGCTCCCACGCGTCAAGAATCTTCTCGTTTTCTTCCACATAATTCTTTTCCATAGCAGTTGACTTTTAATAATTTAACAATAAACCCCTTAAAGTTAAAAATTATCCCAATTCATTCTACTTCTTCAACTTTGCTTGCAGCCTTTTGCAGTTCCAAAAAACGCTCAACCAACTTGCAGAAATGCGAAAATGCGGCATCAAAATCGTTGATACCAAAATGCTCAAACAAAGCTACTTGCGCAAATCTACGCGACATTAAATCCTCAAATTTACGTATCATCTCAACAGACATACTTTTGGTGGCCCACAATGCATTGTAAAGTACTTTTCTATCGTTTTCAATTTTTATTTCATAACGAATTTCTCCAAGATAAACCACAACCCACATCTCATCTCCTCTCTTAAACAGCTGTTGCGCCAAATCGGGATATATAGTTGCAAACTCATTGTACCATTCGTCAACAATACGCCCATACACATTTCGATACGTCTCTTTAATTGGGTTCAATTCGGCTTCCCTTCGGGCCATTTCTTTTTGAAGAACTGCCGCCCGCTCTTTGTCGGTGTAGCATTTGTCGAGTTCGAGAGTGGCAATTGTTTTGTTCAAATCGTTCATAATCATTCGTTTTTATGGTTCGACATCATTAATCTGACAGCAATATTAGGACACCTTGCTCCCAAATAATGAGAGTGGCAGACGAAAAATGCGGCGGAAATGATTTTTTTGAAAATCTTGTGTTTTTGACAAAATCGGTCAAATTTTTATTGTGTTTTTGACAAAATCAAGCGAAAATAGCTTGTGTTTTTGACAGCGGTTAAAGCAAAATGGTTGTAATCTATTAATTGCGTCATCGGGGTTGCGTTAGACATTTTCTTCATCTTTTGCACCTATAGGGCGCGTTTCTCTTTAATTCGCATTACCCAACGTGCCGTTCGCTTCGCTCACTCTGCGTTGGGCTATGTTGTGTTGCGCCGTCGGCGCGGTGATAAGGTTAAGGCCTAACCGCAAATGGTATCAGTTTTTGGGTTTCGTTTACGTTTAAGTTTTCGGTTTTAGTTTATGTTTCCTTCGTCCACTTGTCGCACGGAAGCGCCTTGCGAATGCGGAAACTGCTCGGAACGCTGTTTATGGCGTCAATGTAGGCGGGAAGGGTGGCCGACAGGCGCTCCGACGGCAGCCACCGCAATTGCACTTCTTCAATCACCAACTCGCGCT
>JAEEQV010000381.1:0-2477 GCA_016285445.1 Bacteroidales bacterium | reverse complement strand
TGTGAAAGAGAACTTGGAAATAAAATCGGGAGAAGCGTTTGTAATTACGTTACCACAAAATATAACCGCAAACTATGTGATAAAGGTTATTCCAGAGGATGAAGAGGTTTATGAAACGGTGCAGAGCCAAGAATTTATAGTAAACAATGGTGGCAGTGCCATAGACGCTGTTTCTTCAGATGAAATTCAAATCCGTGTAGTAAATGGCAAAATAGAATGCAGTTGTGAGGATTATGCAATATACAACGTGGCAGGGCAAAAGGTGCAAAATAACGCTTCTTTGCCATCGGGTACGTATTTTGTGCATTGTGGAACGCAAGTGAAAAAGGTTGTGGTACAATAAAATGAAAAAAGCTTAAGATATTGACAACCGATGTAGAATGTTGTATATTTGCATCGTCGGACGTGAAAAATGAGGGTTCGTCCCGAAACACCCGGACAGAAGCCGATTAAGTTCGTGCGGAGTTTCGGCTACGGCGCGAAATTCCTTAAAAAAGAGAATCAAAGATTCTCTTTTTTATTTTTTTGCGGTCCAGAGTTTCATAAACTTATGGGAGAACGTTTTTGATAGTGCTTCATTTCTTTTTACAAAAATCAATTTAGAACCCTTAAAAACATAAACATACTTTAGGTTTTCGTTATTTTCAAATGTGTTTTTAATTTCCGTAGAAAATATTTTGTTTATAGCGTTACCAATGAAATTTATGGCTATTCTATCGGCTTGTTTTGCACCTTCTTGCAGCCGTTCCGCCAATGCACTCCCGCCTTTTGATGTTTTCCCCTCTACGTAATAAAGAATATTTCGTTGTTTAATAATAAAATCGGCACTCTTGGTCGTTCGTGGATTTGCAAGCAGATACACATCAAATTTGTTAGCCACAAACTTTTGTGCAATCTGCAGATTATTAGGCATTTCGCCAGTTTTTAATATTTCGTCATATTGGTTTGTATATAAGGTAAAAATCTTGTTTTCTGCCATAGACAATCGCTTCAACTCGGTAAAAGCAGGTTGAGCAACTATCCATTTCAACACATCAACTTTCTCATGATTGGTGGTAAACGAATAATAGTCTTTCAAGGCGTTGGTAATCGTAGTTCCTTGATATACAATAGGTTTCCCATACTCGATGGCGGGTTCGCACACGAGTAGAATTATATCTTCCGTACGCTCTGGGTACGGTATTGTTGCTTTTTCATCCATAATGCAGCAAAGATAGGAAATAATGTACAATTGTTAATCATTTCGATATAATTTCATGGGCTGCCGCAATGTGACAGCCCTACATTTTTTATGCAAATCTGCTTAATTTATAATACACCTACTAATTTGGTAGGTTATTTCAAAAATATTTTATCTTTGCACAAGAAAATTGTATTGCAAAGATGAAGAAAATAGGGTTAATCGGTGGTGTAGGACCTGTTTCCACGGTAAATTATTACTTGGAACTCAATCGGTTGTATCACAATGATTTCGGTGTGAATGAATATCCTGAAATTGTGATTGACAGTCTGAGTTTGAACAAGGTAACTACGGCTCTTGCCGATGAACGCTATGATATTGTGTGTGAAATACTTAAAAAGAGTGCGGACATATTGCGGAATGCGGGGGCGGAATGTGTTGCAATTTGTTCAAATACGCCGCATATTGTTCTTAATCAAATAGTTGACGAATTGCCGTTGCCTATTGTGAGCATTGTTGATGCAAATGTGCAGGCAGTGAAAAACGGCGGCTACAAAAATGTGCTGGTTTTGGGTACGCTTGCCACAATGCAAAGCGGTATGTATCAGTCAGTTCTTGCGGAAAATGGCATTTCGTCGGTTACGCCAAGTGTGGAAGACCAACAAACGATAGCCGACATTATTTTCCCCAATCTTGAAAACGGCATTGTTGACCCCGACGAACGTTTGGAAATTCTTGCTTTGGTTGAGAAATATATTTCCTATCAGTCAGTTGACGCAGTGCTACTTGCCTGCACGGAACTTCCGCTCATCATAAAACCAGCCGATTTGACTATCCCTGTGATTGATACGGCTCTGGTTCACGCAAAAGAAATTTATGAATTCGCTGTAAAACAATGATTTACGAGATACAAAGTTTGCCCAAACGGGGCGATGTGGTTTTAGTTGGTTTGTCGGGCGGCATAGATTCCACGTTGACTGCCGTGATGTTGAAAGAATCTGGCTGCAAGGTCATAGGAGTTACTATGTCGTTGTGGGACAGCCGTTTCCCGAAAATTGATAGCAAAAAAGAATATTGCTTTGATGCAAATGAGTCGATGAGCATTGACGACTGTCGTGCGTTTTGTGAAAAGTATGATATTGAGTATCACGTAGTTGACTTGCACGAGGAATACCGAAAAAACGTGTTGGAGTACTTCAAGGCGGAGTATCGGGCGGGACGGACTCCGAATCCGTGTATTCGTTGTAATTCCACTATGAAATTCGGCACAATGCTGTCGAGTGTGGAAAAATTGGGC
>JAEEQV010000380.1:0-2501 GCA_016285445.1 Bacteroidales bacterium | reverse complement strand
CGATATCGTCTATTTTTGAAGGCAATGAGGAAATACGTTCCCAACTTTCCTTTATCAATTTCTTGACGGCATCGACAGTTTCCTTGTATTTCCCTACATGAAAATACACTTGATTGCAAGAATTTTCTTCAGGCATCGCACCATCGCAGACAACAAAATACTGCACTGCATTTTTAATATAAACATTCCCATCACTATAGAGCAATACTCCAGTATCAATTGTCTCGGGAGTATAAAAGCCTGCATCCATATGGCTTTCGAAAATGGTGCGCCCACGAGGTTTCTCGAATTGAAGAGCATTCCCAAGCCCAGAGGCCCTTGCAATTTCAATTTTCTCTTTAAAAGAGCAATGGCCAAAGAAGGCCATGTAACGAGCGACATCCGGCTCATAACCATAGGGTTCCCACTTGTTAATATGGGCTGTCACAAACGACAGGAAATCCTTTGCAGAAGAGGAAGCTCGTTCACTCGCCAGTTGCTCTGCCATCCAGGCACGACCCTTGAAAGAATCCATATACGGATCTTGCTGTTCGCCATGATAATAGCGGCAGTATTCCAAGTTCTGATCTTCGTTATTTACCTGCATAGGAGTCTCCTTTTTAGAGCCACCTATAAATATACCCCAAAAACAATGTCATAAATTGACAATCCACAAACAACAAAAAACAAGCCCTCCTAATTGGGAAAAATGCAAAAAAGGCCCTTGACAACCACACTAACATCTTGTGAAGTTGTCAGCACAAAAAATCAACAGCACAGAAAAGTCCAATTTTTGGCAAAAACAGCGATTTTAGCCAAAATTCATCGAAATTTTTGCCAAAACCCACATCAAAAATCTACCAAAATCTCCAATCAAAACTTGCCAAAATCTACATTTCTAGTTATATTAAAGGCATGGAATACAGAACACGCCTAGCAGACGAAGTGTTAAAGGATAAACTTGAAGCCTCCGGAGCAGTCTTGGTCGAGGGGGCCAAATGGTGTGGGAAAACCACCACATCCAAGCAAATTGCGAAAAGCGTTCTCTATATGCAGGAGCCCGCGCAAAAAAAGCAGAATTTGCTAATGGCAGACACGAATCCGTCGTTACTTCTGCAGGGCGACATTCCCCGTCTTATTGACGAATGGCAACTTGCACCGAAACTTTGGGATGCAGTGCGCTTCGAAGTAGACCAGAGGGATGATTTCGGACAATTCATTCTTACAGGTTCAGCAGTTCCACCAGACACCTCGGAAATTTCCCATTCCGGGACAGGCCGAATTTCAAGGATGCTTATGCGTCCCATGTCTCTTTTGGAATCAGGCGAATCCACTGGAAGCGTTTCTCTTGCGAGCCTGTTTAACAAGAATTACGAAGTTTCCGCCTCTGTTGAATCCGACATAGAAGAACTCGCGTTTTTGATATGCCGCGGCGGTTGGCCAAAAGCAATAGGCAAAACTGACAGGGTCGCTCTTCAGCAGTCGATAGACTATTGCGACGCCATTGTGAATTCGGATATTTCTCGGGTTGACGGCAAGGAGCGCAATCCCGAGCGGGCGAAACTTCTCATGCGTTCGTATTCCAGAAACATCGGGTCGCAAGCAAAATTTGAGGAAATGCGTCAAGACATTCTTGGCAACGACGTTGATTCATTCAGCATAAACTCTTTGTATGACTACTTAAATGCGCTCAAAAAAATATTTGTGATAGAGGATGCTCCTGCATGGAATCCGAATCTACGTTCGAAAACCGCCATCAGGAATACCGATACACGCTATTTTGTTGACCCATCAATCGCCACTGCCAGCATGGGCCTCGGCCCCAAAGATTTAATCAACGATCTAAACACTATGGGGCTGTTTTTTGAGAATCTGTGCGTTCGTGACTTGCGCGTTTACGCCCAATCTATCGGCGGTGAAATTTATCATTACCGCGATAAAAATGGACTCGAATGCGACGCAGTCGTTCATTTGCGTAACGGTTCTTACGGACTTGTAGAAATAAAACTCGGCGGCGACAAATTGATTGAAGAGGGCGCCGCAACCTTAAACAAACTTGAAAAAATCATTGATACGACGAAGATGAAATCACCCAGTTTCAAGATGATTCTGACCGGTGTCGGGAATTACGCTTTCAAGCGTCCCGACGGGATTCTGGTTGTACCTGTAAGGAGTTTGGGGGCTTAATATTTCACATTGAATTTTTCATTGATGATGTTATACATGACTGTTTATGCAGTTAGGAAGGGGTCTTGCGTAAACAATTTCGCCATTGAAACGGCGGAAATAAACATTGAAGTAAAACATCATCTTTTTCATTATTACACATCAAAATATAATATATGCCATATTTGGACTACAAGCAGCCAAGCTAAAAACCGTTTCTCTGCAGAGCATCATCAAAAGAGACAGGAAACAAGGTCACGGCTATCATGCAAATCGAACACCCCAAGGTTTATCATGTGCTAAAGAATTCCTTGACTGCGGCAGGGTTTTAGGGGCGGAGCCCCTAGGCGAAAGGG
>JAEEQV010000379.1:0-2516 GCA_016285445.1 Bacteroidales bacterium | reverse complement strand
AACATTGCAATAATATCTAACTTTGTGTTATTGTCAAGATACTTTAACGTATTCCAGTGATTTAAAACATTTTGTGATACTGTTGTTGCCATATTCTTATCATTTTTAGTTTCTCTACAAATATACTACCCTTTTTTTAAAATTTACATGTGTTAACGTGGTGTTTTTCTTCTCTTTATTCTTCATTTTTTATTCGTTTGGTATTTGCAGAATTATCTGGCATAAACTTCAGACAAACACTTAGGGACACCACACATTTTTGCGTAGCGTAAAACAATACCATTATTTGTCTGCTTTGTACTGATTATCAGCGACATAGTAAGACAATGGATTCAACACACAAAATATTGAATTTCTTATACAAAGATACACAAAATCAATAGTAAACACTATTTTCTTGCAAGTGTTTTGAAAAAAAACGACCTTTATTCTTCGGCAATAAAATTCGTTAACTGAATAAAATCTTCAACCGATAATTGCTCTGGTCGCTTTAAGCCGATTGATTCTTCTAATTTCTTGTCTTTGAGCAACTTCTTTAACGAGTTGTTCAATGTTTTTCTTCGTTGGTTGAAACTTGTCTTGACTACTTCAAAAAACAATTTTTCATCACAAGGCAATGTGTAGTTTTCCTTGCGAACCATTGAAATCACGCCAGATTTCACCTTTGGCGGCGGATTAAACTCATGCTCGTCAACGGTAAAATGGTACTGCGTATCGTAGAAAGCCTGTATCAAAACCGATAAGATGCCGTATTCCTTTGAACCGGCAGGAGAGCAGATTCGTCGGGCTACCTCGCGCTGAAACATTCCTGCAACGGCAGGCACCAGTTCCCGGTTTTCAATCACCTTGAACATGATTTGACTGGAAATGTTGTAGGGAAAGTTTCCCATCACCATAAACGGTTCGCCTCCGAAAAATTCGGTCATCGGCAATTTGAGGAAATCACCTTGAATACATTGATTTGAGGCAATCACACCATTCGCAAGCAAAAAATCTATCGATTCTCCGTCAATTTCAATCACTTTGAGATTGATGTCCTTTTCCAGCAAATGTTTGGTGAGAATTCCCATTCCAGGGCCTATTTCCAAGCAATTCCCACAGACTAACGGCAAACAATCGGCAATATTTTTTGCCGTGTCGCTGCTTCGTAAAAAGTGCTGTCCGAGATTTTTCTTTGCTCTGACCGGAGTTCCCATCTATTTTCTTTTAGAAAATACCATACGTTGACGATTAAGCACCTCGCCCTCGGCATTACGGATTTCAAAAACCGCCTCGTTTTCCGAAATATCTTCACGATACAGCGAAACAGTTTCGCCATAGCGACATTCTTTTATAAAATTTATTTCGGCTTCGGTAATAGCTTTTTCCTTGTATTCGTCTAACGAAATTGTGTCCATAACCCACAACACGTAATGAAAACTAGTGACGTGCATATTGCAGTCCAAATCGCTGTAAAGCACCTTGTGAGTGCCAACGCAGACTGGATTTGCCGGCGGGAATACTTTTTCGGGCTGACGGATAACCGACGGCTCATTAAAAACATATTCAGGAAATTCAGGAAGTTGCTCCAAAATATTCGTTGGACGACGTGTATTAAAATCCAGCAACGACCACATGGACGTAATATCTACAAGACTATTTCCTTGGGCATCACGCATGGTGCAATTTCTTTGTGTGGCAAGGCGCGAACATGATTCCACCCATGTTTCAACGGTAATATCTTCCTCATTGTGTGGAAATTTGTTTACTTTAATGTATATTCTCAGCGAAACCCACGTTAATCCTCGTTTAAGGAGCGTTTCCACGTCCATTTTCTTGTTTCGCGAGTCAACCATTGCCGCTTGCATAAATATATTTCCAATTGAAAAAACAGTCGTGTCGATTGAGAAATCAATTTCCGACGGTTCAATTGTTTTTTGTAAAATTGTCTTCATTTTTAACCCCAAAATTATGTCCCAAAAATACGAAAAAACGGCGAAATAAGCGAACAACAGACTAAAATCTTGTGATTCTTCTTCCTATGGTGAGTTAGTCCAAACATAGTTGCTGAGTTAGTAGAAACGGTTATTTCAACTTTTCTTTAAGATATTTTGCAGTGTATGATTGCTTACATTGTAACAAATCTTCGGGTTTCCCTGCAAAAACCACAGTGCCGCCTTCGTCGCCACCTTCTGGACCCATGTCGATAATCCAGTCGGCACATTTTATAACATCCAAATTATGCTCAATCACCACAACTGTATGACCATGAGCCAATAAACGATTGAAAGAGTCCATCAATTTCTTTATGTCGTGGAAATGCAGACCTGTGGTGGGTTCGTCGAAGATAAAGAGTGTCTTTTCTGCACTATCTTTTCCTAAGAATGTTGCTAATTTGATACGTTGTAACTCGCCACCCGAAAACGTGCTTGACGACTGACCGAGGGCAACATAGCCCAAACCAACGTCTTGCAACGGTTTTATGCGTTCCGCGATACGTTGTGTCAATGCTGACTTGTCTTCGGCAAAAAACTGAA
>JAEEQV010000378.1:0-2517 GCA_016285445.1 Bacteroidales bacterium | reverse complement strand
GTCTTTGTTGTTGTCGAGATATTTTAACGAGTCGCTCACAACCGACGTGTGGTCGGCCTTGGGAAAGTTCATCGCCACGGTTTTGTCGGTCAGTTCAATAGCACGTGCCGAGCAGTCAACGGAAACGACGTTTTTGGCGCCGCCACGAAGGGCATACACCGAGAAACCGCCCGTGTAGCAAAACGTGTTCAGCACTGATTTACCTTTGGCATACTGTTCCACCAAACGACGATTTTCGCGTTGATCAATGAAGAATCCAGTCTTTTGCCCTTGGATCCAGTCAATGAAGAATGAATTACCGTATTCCAAGGCATTCTCCGTCTTAATCTCGCCCCACAAGAGCCCGTCGGCATTTTCTACACCTGCCTTGAAGGGGAGTGTGCCTTCGCTTTTGTTGTAAATTGCCGTAAGTTGTTCACCCATAGTTTGTTTCAGGGCTTCAACAATGCAATCAAGGTTCTTATACATTCCCACCGAGTGACATTGCACCACGGCTGTTCCGTTGTAGTAGTCAATCACCAGTCCCGAAAGGTTATCGCCTTCGCCGTGAACAAGACGGTAACATGTTGTTTCTGAATTATTTACCAAGCCTAATTGTTTGCGATAGTTGAACGCTGATGCAATGCGTTCGTTCCAAAAATTTTGGTCGATTTTTCTGTCTTCAAAACTCAGAATTCGGACGGCAATCGAGGATTTTTGATAGTGTCCGATGGCTAAAAATTCCTTATCGGCGGAATACACTTGTACCAAGTCGCCTTCTTCTGGTTCACCCGACATTTTTGCGATTGCTCCAGAGAAAATCCAAGGGTGTAGCCGTTTTACACTTTGTTCTTTACCGTTTCGTAATGTAATGTGTATCATAATGTTGTATATGGTTGTAATTCCTGATAAATACGTAAGCTAACCCAAGCGTCGGTGGCGGCATATAGTCGCTGCGCCTTTGAAAGAAAAATGTTCTCCCAATTTGACAACTGTTGTCGTTTTGAAATTTTGAATCCTAATGCGATAGGTGTTAGTTTACGAAGTCCCATCGCTTCAATACGTAACGACTTTGCTATCGTCTGTAAGTCTATGAAATTCTTCGGAGTAAATCTTCTTATTTCTTGTAATGCTTTAATGTCATCGTGTACGGCAACACCCACTTTGCCAATGGCTTCGTTTGTCAGAATTTGTACAAGCGAAGTCGGTAGTCCTATGTGTTTGAGACGAAACAGAAAAGCCCGTTTTTCATCGCTTAGTTGTAGGAGAGCGACGGTGTTTTTCTGGTTTTTCGTAAACGTTGGCCGAGTTTCTGTGTCGAAACCTATCACACTGCATTTCGATAAATAAGCCACCGCTTCGTCAACCTTTTTGATGTCGGAAATAACCGTTATCTGTCCGTTGAACGACCTTGTAGGGTAGTTTGCCAATTCTTCGTTTTCAAGAGATACTATTTCGGGATAGACCTTCATTACTCGTCTTTGTCGATTGTCGTGTCGGATGCATACAAAAGGTTGTGGAACTCGCTCATAAGTGCCAATGCACGCGTGCCCCAATACAGTTTGTAATTCATAAAGAATTCTGCTGCGGCGGCTTCCAAACCTTCGTCTGATGTGTCTTTGCATTGTTCGGCGAAGTTTCGTGCATCTTGGTATATGTCGGCAAAACATTCCGACAGGCACGTTTCAACGCTGTCGCCACTGGTAAAATTGTCAGGTTCGGTAATGTTTATATAATGGTCGTGACTGCCAAGCTTTGCCTCGACGGCACTTCGAATCATTTCCCAGTCTTTCTCCGTAACAAATTTTTCGCAGAAGTCATCTGCCTCGGAATTCGCCGATAGCACGGCAGTTTTCATATACAAAAGCGACAGAAGTTTATGGGTTCGTTCAATAAATTCCTTTTTCGTCATTTTGTCCGTCGATTCCAGCGTGGAGCAGAATTCCACCACCACGGCAACCAATTCGATTATACCTTTTTTTTGCGTCATGTTATTCCGTTTTTTTATTGAAGATAAGCAACCCGATAAATGTTATCAACCCATTGAGAATCATTATTTCAAACCCGAATTTGTAACCAAACAGCAATTCCTCGGAATAGATGTTTATGAGATAACTCAGTATAGGAGAGAGGATTGCAATGAAAGGAACAATCTTGTCGTTCGGTTGGCGATTTTTTACAAATAGTCCGAATACAAATAAACCAAGCAGCGGACCATAGGTGTATCCGGCTATGTCGAATAAAGTTTTTATTAAAGAATCGTTATGGAATGGTCTGAAAATGATTATGATAGCAAAGTATAGAACGGCAAATCCTATATGCACGCATTTGCGAATTTTTGTTTTTTGTTCTTCCGTATGTTTTGTGTCCTTGTCGAAGTTGAGAATGTCGAAACAAAACGTGGTGGTGAGCGAAGTGAGGGTGCCGTCAGCACTGGAATAACCAGCAGCAACCAACCCAATCACGAAGACGATGCACGTGAATGAATTTAACTGAAACGCCACGGCAGGGAATATGCTGTCGGATTTTTCGGGAAGC